>NZ_MJXM01000064.1:0-4933 GCF_001762775.1 Campylobacter sp. BCW_6464
AAACCACAAAATTACATCTTAATTTTAATAAAATAGAGAATCTAAGGAGATAACCCATGACATATATATTACTTCTTATTATAATTTCTACTATTCTTTCTTATCTTATATTAAAATTTATTTATAAAATCATCTTTAAATCTACAAAAAGCGTTTCAAAGTTTTTAGTCTTTCTTGGAAGTATAGGCTTAATTATCTTTTATTATACTCCTTATTCTTATTATTTAGAGCCTAGTTATTGGCAATTTAGGAATATGTGTAAGTTAAATGAACTTCCTAAAGTATAATAAGATTCTAGGGTATTTTGATAAAAAGTTAGGCGGCATAGATGATTTTCGACATGTAAAAAAATATAGTAGGATAGAAATGTGGCTTTATATATTACGATGATACTTCAAAACTCCTTCAAATTTTCAAGAAAAGATAGAGATGGATAATATTGTACTAAAAACAAAAAATATGCAAATGTCTTTACACAAGATTGTTGATATGCATATAAGTCCATATTGGAATACTAGAAGAAGGCAATGAGGGTAATATGAATTTTGAGTTTATAGAGGATGGGCTCGCTTGTGGTAATCTTTATCAATAATAATATAAGGAATAAATCAACAATTTAAAAGATTATACAGAATTTGTGTAAGCTAGTTATTTTAATTTTGTTTATACTGAAGGACAAAAAGCTTTAGGATTTAAAATATCTAAAACTAGATTTTTTAAAGATAAGAGTGAATTAGAAAAATTGGACTATTTTAAAGCATTACATGATGAATATAATGGATATTTGGTTATAGATGATTCTTTATTTTTTATGTGAAACTAAATGGAGATTTTAGAGAATTACAAGCTAGAAATTTTTCTCAAAGATATGAGATTAAATTTCATCAGCCCAACACTACAAATTGTCTTATGAAAAAACAGAGAAAATTAAGAGGAATTAATAAATGCTAGAATTCTTTGTTAATCTTTTAATATTTATTCTTATATTTTTCTTTTTTGTTTTTATATTTTCTATTATTTTATATTTTATCTTTAAAATTTTTTATAAATTAAAAAATAAAACAAAAACTATAAATTTTAAAACAATATTTAAAAAACTTACTTTATTTCTTTTGCCTGTATATCTTTTATTATTCTTAACAGGAGGCTGTTCTTATAAATATATGGATCCGCAGTATTATGAGTTTAAGAGCTTGTGTAAAGATATAGATAATAAAGTAATAATTTACAATAAAGCTTATTGGGAATTGTATAGCGATTTTACAAAAAAAAGCCTTCTATAGAAAAACGAGTTAAGGATGATGGTTATGAATATTTTTATTATGAAAAACTTAATGAAACATTTACTTATTATGATATAAAAGATACGATAAAATCCGAGAAACGAAATGGCAATATTATAACCATAGTATATGATAAAAAATATAAAAAAATGCCCAAGCCTTTTGCTACATATATAAGATATAAATATGAAAATGATGGTGTATTCTTAAGAGGCGATGAGGGCTCTGGATTATATTTTAGATATGAAGAAGTATTCACTTGTAGCTATTTTGATAATTTTAAGTAAGGATATAAATGAGCAAAAACATTAAAACACAAGAAGCTAAATTAGACTTAATCACTAAATTTCTAGACTATGCTAATTGTGCAGATGCTAGTTATGCTTTATTAGATCCAGTTTTTACAGGTGTTATTATTGATAAACAAGAAAAGGAATTAGAAAAAGATTTAGATACCCAAAGACTAGGTGATAAACATAATAATCAAAATTCTACCTATGCAAGAGCTATACAAGCTCGTTTTGAACAAAATAAAATAGTTAAAATAGAACCTAAATATTGTATTTCTCTTATAAATACTTGTTTTGATAGTAAAGAAATAACATTGGATAATGATATTAGTAGGGTGGGGTTAAATGATACACTTAGTAAAAGAATCATTGATTTTATAAATAGATTTAAACTTTTAAAACATTAGTCTAACACTTTAAGTGGCTTTAGTGCTATTTTGTTTGAAGATACTAAAGATAATAATCAAAGTAATATGGGATAAAAATATATGAAAAACAAGCTCTATCATTATTTTAACAATAAAGAAAATTCAAATGATTTAAAAAAACAATTCTTTAAAAATATAAAACAAGCTTTATTTTATCTTTTTCTTGTCATCTTAACTTTTTATAATATTACTTATTTAACTCTTTTAACCTTTTTCCCTTTTCCTTTCTTTGGATGGATTAGCTTGTTTATACTTTCTACTATATGGGTATATTTATTTTTAAAGCTTGTCTTTTATCTTGTCTTTAAAATTTTTAATATTGATAAAAAAATTAAAAAGTTTTATTTATTTTTACCTTATCCATTATTCATGCTTCTTTGGTTTGGATACTCTTTTGTACCTCTTGAATGGCAAAGTAGTTTTAAAGAATTTGAGAGTTTGTGTGAGAAGGCTGATTCTAAGGCGGTTATTTATGATGCAAAAAATATTATAAGTCTTTGGGATAATTATAAAAAAATAAACAAGGATATTTTATTCAACATAACAGAGCAATATGTAGATTTTAGAATAAAAAAAATTATTATTTTATGGTACTATAAGGACGGCAAAAATACAATACAAGAATATAAAATAGACAATACATACTCTTGGCTTGACATAGGTATGTTTGCTAAATACAAAAGAAAAATGATATGCTATGATATTCAAAAATATAAAGAATTACAAGAAAAAAGAGGCTACTAATGTATGAAAAACAAGCCAAATATATGAAACTTTATAAATATGCTAGAATGTGCTGGGCTAGTTATTCTACAGGTTTAAATGAGGGTATGTTTGGAAAAGAAGATAAAAAATGGGGGTTGAAAAATCAAACACAATATTATACAAAACAGGATATAGAAATGTTAAAAGAAAATAACATTAATTCTCCCACATACTTCCAAGCCATAACCCAAAGTTCTATGCTTGTGTTAGATACTTATAATATTAGTTTTGACGAAGATAATGCTAATGAATTTATAAATCGCTATGAAGTATTAGCCTTTATTCAAGATGATGATACAAGCTTTTCTGCTACGCTTTTTAAAGATACTAAAGATAATGAATTAATTCTTGCATTTAGAGGTATAGATATTTTTCAATTTAGTTTTTCTTTTTGGGATAGTATAAAAGCCGGTGCACAAATTTTCAGATCTCAAGTTCCTCTGGAATATTATTTGCAATTATTAAAATTTTACGATGATAAAGTCAGGCATTTTTTAGGTAATGATAAACTTATTGTTACTGGACATTGTTTTGGTGGATATTTGGCACAGCTTTTTGTTTTGTCTTTTCCACAAAGTGTTAAAGCTTTATACACCTATAATGCCATGGGAGTATATGAAAATGAATATACAAAATATACAAATTATATAGGAAATAAATTTGATGATGGAATTGAAATTTTGGGATACAATTTTAATATCTTTGATGCTAATCTAAAAAATATTAAGCTGATTCCAATAACACAAGAGCTTAAAAATAATATTATTTTAAAAGATAATTCTATAGCTTTTAAGGAAGATACTCCTTATGAGGTTAAAGAATTGTTTCCCAACAATATAAAGAGTCAAAAAAATACAACTCAGCTTTATTTACAAATACAAAACGCTCCTTTGGATTTTAGTGTGATATTCAAAGAATTAGATTATAATAGCGTTTATACACTAACTCCAATCCAAGCGCGAGGATTTAAAAACTTAATAGAAAATTTATTAAAAGGGAATGAAGAATTTTCAAAGCTGCTAAATGCAGAAATTTACAAAATATACACCATTGATTTAGATGACTCTGAAGAAATATTTCAAAAGTTTGGAACGCATATAAAGCCTAATGAAATTATAGCTTTGAAATTAGATTATTTTAAGTTGCAACTTAATTTTAAATTTGATGGTTCAAAAAAATCTGCAGAAAGTGTTTTTGGTTTTGCTAAAAAAGCCACTATTTTAAAATGGATTCTTGTTTTAATTTCTATAGAAGATATATGTGAAGAATTGTTAAAACAATCTAGAATTAAAGATGATGAGCCGTCATTACATTTTTTTATGGATGGGAAGAATTTTTTAGAGATTTTCAGGGATATTAATGTTAAATACTTTTCTTTATGAACTAAACTATCATCATACGAAAAAAACAAAAAGTCTTGTTAGTGCTATTTTTAATCTAATGCAAAAAGATAAGAATTTTTATATAAAACATTTAGATTTAAAAGATATAGATGAGATTAATATCGAATCTGATATTTCACTTTTAAGAGCTCTTTATGTTTGCAAAGAATATGTATTTTATAAAGAAAATAATGAAACTTTTTTAAATAGCAGTGTTATAGGCTATAATTCTACTTTCACAAAAATCTTCATCCTAGATAAAGAAAAGCTCAATGATACCTATCTTGATGCTAGAAAAAGGCTTTATAAATCTATCAATACTTTAAAAGAAAAAAGAAATGAAAAAATAAAAGATATCCAAGACTATTTAAATAAAGAAATTTCCTTACAAGATAATCTAAATAATCAAAGCTTTAATACTAAGGAAAATGATGTTAATTTAATTTTAAACGAAGTATTTAACATAGAGCAATTTTATGATAAAAATACCAATACTATAGTATTAAAGACAAATAATATAAAAATCATATTCTTAGATAAAGTAAATTTACAAGATTTGCAAGATAATTCTAACAATACTTCTTTCATCTCTATGTCAAATTTGATCCATATTTATGATAATCATTGTGATATTTTTGCAAAAGATAGAAGTGTTTTGGATATAAAGGACATAGAAGAAAAATATCAAATAGATTTTAAAAGTTTAGATATAAAAATCTTTTTAAACTCCACTCTCCTTACAGGATCAAATGAACTTCCTAATAATCCTTTTTACTTTGGAGAAT
>NZ_MJXM01000065.1:0-2029 GCF_001762775.1 Campylobacter sp. BCW_6464
TTTAATAAAATTTTTTGGGATCATATAAGAAGGTAATTTATCTTTTAAAAAAGCTTTAAAATTAATTTCTTCTTCACTTTCATAAAAACAAATAATATCTTCTTTAAAAATACATGCACTGTTTTTAATATTCGCATGGGAATTTATCACGCTTTCTATTTCTCCAAGTTCTATCCTATGCCCCATATATTTTATCTGATTATCCACTCTCCCATAGCACAAAAGCTCTCCAAATTCATTATAAGAAACGATATCTCCTGTTTTATAGAGTAAATCTAAATAATTATCATGTAAAGGATTTTGAATAAAAGCTTGTTTGGTTTTTTCTTTGTCATTATAATACCCTAAAGACAAAGAAGTTCCACGTACGAAAAGCTCCCCTTTAACACCTATTTGTTTAGGACTTATGAAATTCATATTTTCATCAAAAACTAAAAGTTCTGTGTTTTTACACGCTTTGCCTATAGGTAAAAGTTCTTCATCTTTAAAAGTGCGATTGATGATATAAAAAGAACATACATCAGTGATTTCTGTTGGGCCATAAAGGTTGGCAAATAAGGCATTGGGTAAGTGTTTACGCCAAATATTTAGCTGTTTATTGGGCATGATTTCACCGCAAAAAAGTATTTTTTTTAAGGTATTTAAACTAAAATTATTCAAAGCTTCCGTATTTGCAAAATAAATTAGCACCGAAGGCACCCAAAATATAGTGCTTACTTTTTCTTTTTCAAGGCATTCTAAAATTTTATTTGGAAAGGCAAAAAGATGATTAGGTAAAAGGTGTAAAGTCGCTCCTGATTTTACACTTGAAAAAATATCTAAAATGCTATTGTCAAAATAAAATGGTGCTTGATTGGCTAAAATTTCATTCTCATCAAATTTAAAAGTCTCACACACCCAAAAAGTATAATCAATCACACTCTTATGTGCTATGCTTACTCCTTTAGGAATACCTGTGCTCCCACTTGTAAAGAAAACATAGAGTAAATTAGTATCTATATGTTTTTCTTTGGCATGCTTTATTAAACTCTCATCTATATCAAAACTTTCAAAGTCTTGTGTATAAAGCGTAGGTAAATCTAAGTTAAAATTTAAGTCCTTTGAAGTGATAAAAAGTTTAGGCTTTAAAACCTCTATGACTTTTTCTACTCTTTCTTTAGGACTTTTTTCATCTAAAAGGGTATAAAAATTTCCACTGAGTGCCACTCCAAAAAATGAAATCAAACAATCAATCCCTTTAGGCAAGATGATTAAAACAGGAACTTGAGTAGGATTATCATTTTTTAAAGTTTTTAAAATTTCACTGGCTAGTTTTTTAGAAAAAAGATCAAAGTCTTTATAAGTGATTTCTTTTCTTTCCTTGGCAAAGGGTTCTACAAAAGCAGTTTTTTCGCTAAATTTGATTAAACTTTTTTCTAAAAAATCATAGATGTGAGTTGTCATGATTTACCTTTTTAATTTTTTGTAATATAATATCTATAAATTAATAAAAAAGGCCTTTATATGCTCATAAATCAAACCTTTGAAATTGATTCTTGTGATGATGTAGAATTAAATATAAAAAGAACCAGTAAACTTGAATACCGTATAAGTTATGATGATGAAAAAGATATCAAAGCTATAGTTTTTATAGTGGGTGGTTTTGGAGCTAATGCAAATATTTCTTTTTTAGACTTTGATAGAGAATATATTGCTAAAAAATTTGATGTTGTAGCGGTGCATGTTTTTTATCATTGTTTTTGTCATAGAAGATCAAATGTTGAGAAATACAGTGCATATAAATTTTTTCAAGATGAAGATATTGAAAATATTAAAAATTTATTAAATCAGTTTCATTTTTCTTATGGTGGAATAAATAATGATAATGCGCTTTTTTTAGCGAATTCTTTAGTGAAACATGTAGAAAATTTAAAAATGCAAAATAAACTCGATCATAACTTTAAACTAAATTTTACTTCCACTTTTGTCCCACCTAATGGAGATTATCAAAACTATGGCATTATGGCAGCTATTGATCATATCAATGCTT
>NZ_MJXM01000066.1:0-2614 GCF_001762775.1 Campylobacter sp. BCW_6464
TTATTTTAAAGTCTGCTTAAACAAAGTCCAAAGCATATCCTTAGTTTCTTCTTCCATTGCTCTGGCTACTCTTTTGTTTATATTTAAATTTTCATCGATGGGTAAAAAAGGTCTTGCTATTACATTTTTAGAGCCAAATTGATGCACTCTGGCATACGCAAAGCCTTTATAGGTGGCATTAAGTGCTACAAAAGCTCTATCATTTTCCACTCCACTATGTAAAGAGCTTTGCATAGAGCCTGTTGCAAAAAGCTTTTTAGTATGCATGATCTTTTGTGCTTTTCTTGAATTTAATGTACTTTGCTTTAAAGGTGCCCATTTTTTAGCATTAGAGTCTTGTTCTTTTTCTAGATTTTCTTTGCTTTCTTTATAAAGTGTTTCAGCAATTATTTCTTTTAAGATAATCTGCTTTTGTTCGTTTTCTAAATTTTCACATTTCTTTAAAAGATTTTCAAGACCCTTTAATTCAAAGCGTTTCATCAAAAAGTCCTTTTTGAGTTTCTTTTATATAGTATTTTGCCCAATTGTCTACTTTTATAAGTTCAATAGACATAAAAGTGTATCCGCACTTAATACATCTTCTAAATCTTTCATTGGTGTCTGATTTTATAGTTTTTAAAACTTTAGTTTTATCATTCGCACATCTAGGACAGATCAAAATAAATCCTTTAAAAAAGCTTTTAAAGGATTATATCTATTTTTAATTATTTTTTTTAGTTTTAACAATCTTTTCTAAAACTACAAGCATTATAGTGCAGTCTTTTTTGCTAAGAGTTTCAAGAGAGTATATATCTTTTTTTAAAGTTTTTTTACAAAGTTTGTAAAAACTAAAAATAGGCATTTTTGTTTGTTTTAATAAAGCTTTTAAATAAAAAAATTGTTTATTAGAACTAGCTTTTTTAAGCATTAATCTACCCTTAAAATCAGGTACGAAGTTTATATCATCTTTAATTTTACCATCAAAAATATCAAGCAAGATTTTAAGTTCATCTATGCTTAAATCTTTTGAGCTTAAAACCTCAAATCTTAAAGCTAAAAAATCTTGCCAAGCATTATTTTCTTTATAATATAAATACTCTTTGTGCATGTGTATTTTAGCTAGAAGTTGTTTTCTAAGCATTGCTTGTTTAGGACTCATAGCAAACCTCTTATATAGAGTTCTTTTTTTAAAAAGCTTCTACTAAGCCCACTTACACGAGAGAGCTTGGCTATATTTACTTTGCCATTTTTGTGTTTATAAAAGCCATTTTCATCATTTAAAACATCTTTTAAAAGTGTTTTAAAAGCCCTTAAAGCACCATTTCTTTTACTCATCTTTTCTTTCCTTGCTAAATAAAACTTAATCAAACCCACTAATTAGTGAGTTTTGTTAAATTTTTTGGCTTTTTTAACATATTTCATTTTTATGTTAAAATTTTTAATATTTTTTAACATTTCAAAAGTTCAGGATTTTCATGGATATTGCCAATGACACTCATATTTTTATCTGAAACAAGCATTTTTAACAAATTGATATCAGCAGGATTTTTTTTCCTATAAAGGTTTTCATTACAGTCTTTATCATAGATGATTATTTTAAACATTTTATAAGTATTATCTCTTGTAATATAATAAATTTCTTCAAGCGATTCATTTTTGATAATATCATTTTCATAGATTTTATTTCCGTTTTTATCAAAATAGCCAGTCCATAGCTCGATTTCAAATTTATTTCCATTAAGATGCGCCACTCTAGTTAATACATCAATCATTAAAAGAGAAATAAGCGGCTTATTTGTTTCATATCTCTCAGTTTCGTTGTTCCAAATCCTAAAATCAAAATCTTGTAGTTTCATTATCTATCCTTTAAAAAAACTTTTTAAAAAAGCCTTTGTTGCTTTGTTCGTTTTCATGCTCTTTTACAAGTTTATTAATAATTTCAACTAATTCGCTTTTTTCTAAAATTTGTGTAATTTCATCATCTAATCTAAAAACTATGTCTTCTTTTTTTCTACTTTCTAAAAAAGCAAGTGTTTTAAGTAAATTATTACCTATAACCCCACAAAGTTTTTGCATTGAAATATCTATATCATTAAGTATTTTTATAGTTTTTGAATTTTGTTTTACACCAAAAAGATAATGGTATTCAACTTCTTTGCTTTGAAATATTTCAAAACATTGCGTATATTGTTCTCCATTAAAAATCTCAAGAACAACAAAATTTTCATCTTGAAATATTCTAAAACTCTTAATTGTTTCTGCTAAGATATAAGTATTATTAATTTTGACTGATTTCATTTGTTATCTCCATTTATGCTTTTTATAGTTTTTTGCCATTCCTCATCGCTTTTAAACTCATTATTAAGTTCTTTTAAAAGTTTAAGTGCTTCATCATTAGACAAATTAGAAAGAATAGCTCTTATTCTTTCTAATGGCTTGATATCCTTATGGATAATTCCAAAGAATTCCTCTTGCTCTTTTGTGCTTAAATCTTCAAAAAGTTTAGCCAAATCATGAGCGTAAAAATCTTCTAAATCACTCGCATCTATGCTTACATTGACATACATTTTTTATCCTTTTGTTTTAAATTAAGTTTTAAAAACTTAATCAAATCCGCCTTAGCGGACTTGTTAAA
>NZ_MJXM01000067.1:0-2187 GCF_001762775.1 Campylobacter sp. BCW_6464
TTATTTTAAAGTCTGCTTAAACAAAGTCCAAAGCATATCCTTAGTTTCTTCTTCCATTGCTCTGGCTACTCTTTTGTTTATATTTAAATTTTCATCGATGGGTAAAAAAGGTCTTGCTATTACATTTTTAGAGCCAAATTGATGCACTCTGGCATACGCAAAGCCTTTATAGGTGGCATTAAGTGCTACAAAAGCTCTATCATTTTCCACTCCACTATGTAAAGAGCTTTGCATAGAGCCTGTTGCAAAAAGCTTTTTAGTATGCATGATCTTTTGTGCTTTTCTTGAATTTAATGTACTTTGCTTTAAAGGTGCCCATTTTTTAGCATTAGAGTCTTGTTCTTTTTCTAGATTTTCTTTGCTTTCTTTATAAAGTGTTTCAGCAATTATTTCTTTTAAGATAATCTGCTTTTGTTCGTTTTCTAAATTTTCACATTTCTTTAAAAGATTTTCAAGACCCTTTAATTCAAAGCGTTTCATCAAAAAGTCCTTTTTGAGTTTCTTTTATATAGTATTTTGCCCAATTGTCTACTTTTATAAGTTCAATAGACATAAAAGTGTATCCGCACTTAATACATCTTCTAAATCTTTCATTGGTGTCTGATTTTATAGTTTTTAAAACTTTAGTTTTATCATTCGCACATCTAGGACAGATCAAAATAAATCCTTTAAAAAAGCTTTTAAAGGATTATATCTATTTTTAATTATTTTTTTTAGTTTTAACAATCTTTTCTAAAACTACAAGCATTATAGTGCAGTCTTTTTTGCTAAGAGTTTCAAGAGAGTATATATCTTTTTTTAAAGTTTTTTTACAAAGTTTGTAAAAACTAAAAATAGGCATTTTTGTTTGTTTTAATAAAGCTTTTAAATAAAAAAATTGTTTATTAGAACTAGCTTTTTTAAGCATTAATCTACCCTTAAAATCAGGTACGAAGTTTATATCATCTTTAATTTTACCATCAAAAATATCAAGCAAGATTTTAAGTTCATCTATGCTTAAATCTTTTGAGCTTAAAACCTCAAATCTTAAAGCTAAAAAATCTTGCCAAGCATTATTTTCTTTATAATATAAATACTCTTTGTGCATGTGTATTTTAGCTAGAAGTTGTTTTCTAAGCATTGCTTGTTTAGGACTCATAGCAAACCTCTTATATAGAGTTCTTTTTTTAAAAAGCTTCTACTAAGCCCACTTACACGAGAGAGCTTGGCTATATTTACTTTGCCATTTTTGTGTTTATAAAAGCCATTTTCATCATTTAAAACATCTTTTAAAAGTGTTTTAAAAGCCCTTAAAGCACCATTTCTTTTACTCATCTTTTCTTTCCTTGCTAAATAAAACTTAATCAAACCCACTAATTAGTGAGTTTTGTTAAATTTTTGGCTTTTTTTAACATATTTCATTTTTATGTTAAAATTTTTAATATTTTTTAACATTTCAAAAGTTCAGGATTCTCGTGGATATTGCCGATGATTTCGGTATCATATCCTTCATCTTTAACTAAATAAATTAAAGAGCCTATGTAATCTCTACTTTTACTCTCAAGATAAAAAGTCCCTTCTTTATGAATGCCAACTTTTGCCAAAAAGCAATCGTATGGACTTTTAGTTTTAACGATATCCCCTTCATAAATCTTTTTGCCATGTTTATCATATAAACCAGTCCAAAGTTCGATTTCGATATCATCATACCAACTTTCAAGAAACTCGTGTTCTCTATCTTCATAAACAAGCAATACACCTGCTTTTATTTCTCCGGGATTATGATTAAACTCAACAAGGCATGGATTGTTTGTTATGTAATGTTTTTCTTGTATATTCCAAATCCTAAAATCAAAATCTTGTAGTTTCATTTGTTACCTCCATTTATACTTTTAGCAACTTCTTGCCACTCTTCATCGCTTTTAAACTCATTATTAAGTTCTTTTAAAAGTTTAAGTACTTCATCATTAGACAAATTAGAAAGAATAGCTCTTATTCTTTCTAATGGCTTGATATCCTTATGGATAATTCCAAAGAATTCCTCTTGCTCTTTTGTGCTTAAATCTTCAAAAAGTTTAGCCAAATCATGAGCGTAAAAATCTTCTAAATCACTCGCATCTATGCTTACATTGACATACATTTTTTATCCTTTTGTTTTAAATTAAGTTTTAAAAACTTAATCAAATCCGCCTTAGCGGACTTGTTAAA
>NZ_MJXM01000068.1:0-2350 GCF_001762775.1 Campylobacter sp. BCW_6464
TTTGAAGCATCTAAAAGATTATTATCTTTTATCAAAGCACTTTTAAAAATCCTAAAAGAATCTCTAAAATCATTTGCAAATTTATCTAAGGATTTTTGATCTTCTTTTTTTTTATTTTTATTAAACTCTTCATATTCTTGTTCGATTTTTTCTTCTAAATTATCAAAAGTAAAATTTAAATTTGTATTTACAACATTTAAATTTCCTTTGAAAATCGCTTGAGAAAAATTCGGAGTTTTATCAAACTTTACTCCATAAAAACAAGCTGTTTTTTCAAATTCGCATTCACAAAAACTAACATAATCTTTAAAATGGGAGTTGTTAAAATAAACATTACTTAAAAATAAAGACTCATAAAAATATAACTGTTGTTTTGAAGTAATGTTCCGCATATAAATATTTCCTTTATATTCGCATTTGCTGAACAATACACTAGAATTAAAAATAATGTCATTAAACCACGCATCACTTTCAAAAGTAACATTGTCAAAATTATTTATTTCCGCATCATCATAATGGGATGTTGAAAATTCAGCACCATTAAAATTAACTTTACTTTTAAATACAGATTTACAAAAAAGCACCTTTGATTCAAATTTAGCAGAATAAAAATGAACTATATCTTCAAACTCTGTATCATCAAAACAAATTCTATTTCTCTCTTCTTTTTTTTGTGTTGCTAAAAATTTCGTATTTGAAAAATCACATACACCCTTAAATTTTGTAAAAGAAAAATGAACTACCGACTCAAAATAAGTATTACAAAAATGCACCTCATTTTCAAAAATAGCATATGAAAAATCTATCATTGATTTAAATGTAATATTGTAAAAATAAGCTCTATCTTTAAAAATCGCACCTAAAAAACTTACTTCTATATAATTTATTTCTGTTTCTTGGTTTAAAAAAGAAGCATTATTAAAAATAACTTGTTTTTCAAAAGTAGATTCTTCAAAATTTACATGTGTTTCAAAGCGTGTTTCATTAAAAAAAACATTAAATTTAAAAGTGCATTCCTTAAAAGATACATTTTCTTCAATACAAGTTGTGCTAAAAAAACTATACGAAAAGTCTATTTTCTCATGAAAAATACATTTTATAAAATTAAATTTATTTTTAAATAATAGTTTTTCAGCATTAATTTGCTTCAAAATTAAACACTCATCAAAACATACGCTTATATCATTTTCTTTTGAAAAAACAATGTTATAAATTTCACTTTTCTTTATATGAAGTTCTTTTATGCCTTTTTCTTGTAAAGTTTTAAAATTTATTGTTTCTATTATTGCATTATTAAATATTTTTACCCTATCTTTTTCTATTGATTTTTGAGCGTTTTTTGTCAAAATCCCGTATTGTTCTAATTTTTTATCAAATTCTTCCATTGCTTTCCTTTAATAATTTTATCTCATCATCGCTAAATTCGTAGAATTATAAACCAAAGAATTGATTTTATTTTCATTTCTTTAATTTTCAGTGTTTTGTTGTAAACTTCCATCACAACACCTTAAATTTTTTAACTTGGCACTATGGAATTTTTTCTAATTGTCTTTATAAAAGAAAATGCAACAAAACCAAAAACGATTGTATAAATTCCACCAAGCACACTAAGCGGATCTAACATAGCTCTTTTATCTGTAAAAATTCCCATAGCGGGGATAAGAATTTTTGGTGAAACCGCTAGAACCAAAAGAGTTATCACATAAGATATGATTATAAAAAATTCTCTCATATATTTTAGACATAAAGCAAATCCAACTAAACCCAAATAAATAAAAAGTATCATAAGATTTACAAATATCATAAGTAAACAATTATCCTGTATGATAGAATTTATATGATGATTATAAAAACCCAATGAAAAATACCAATGCTCCAAAATAGGCTTATATCCAAGACTATAGTTAAAACCAACAACCATCGCAACGCTTGATATCACAAAAATCCCTATTACCAAAATAAGCGAATTTAAACTTTGTAAAATATCAGTATGATGATCGCAAAGCTTACGATAAAAGATAAGTTGCCATTTGTCCATCTTGTCTTTAAGGGTTTTATATTTTTTATTTTTTAGCTCTATCTCTTTACAATAAAGCTCGTATTTATGAAAATTTGAAGCATCTAAAAGATTATTATCTTTTATCAAAGCACTTTTAAAAATCCTAAAAGAATCTCTAAAATCATTTGCAAATTTATCTAAGGATTTTTGATCTTCTTTTTTTTTATTTTTATTAAACTCTTCATATTCTTGTTCGATTTTTTCTTCTAAATTATCAAAAGTAAAATTTAAATTTGTATTTACAACATTTAAATTTCCTTTGAAAATCGCTTGAGAAAAATTCGGAGTTTT
>NZ_MJXM01000069.1:0-23576 GCF_001762775.1 Campylobacter sp. BCW_6464
TTTGAAGCATCTAAAAGATTATTATCTTTTATCAAAGCACTTTTAAAAATCCTAAAAGAATCTCTAAAATCATTTGCAAATTTATCTAAGGATTTTTGATCTTCTTTTTTTTTATTTTTATTAAACTCTTCATATTCTTGTTCGATTTTTTCTTCTAAATTATCAAAAGTAAAATTTAAATTTGTATTTACAACATTTAAATTTCCTTTGAAAATCGCTTGAGAAAAATTCGGAGTTTTTTCAAATCTCACTCCATAAAAACAAGCTATATCATCAAATTCACACTCGTGAAAATCAGCATAATTATAAAATTCAGAATTATTAAAATAAGCATTATATTCAAAATGAATATTTGAAAAATTTAATTTTACTTGATTATCTTTATCTTGCTTATATCCAAATTCGCAATCCATAAAATAACATCTATTTTTAAATTTATTTTTCCACAAATTTATTTTTTCTATAGCACAGTTTTTTATAAAAAGATATCCTTCAAATTTGTTTTCTTGTAAATCTAAGGATGTGATTTTTTTATCTTGATTATCATGGCAATTTATAAAAACCAAATGATCTAAAAATTGGTTTTGATGTATGTCTAAGTCATTATAAAACGCACACTGATTAAAGGTTAATGTTTTTTCAAAAATAATATTTTTCAAATTTAATGTTTTTTCAAAAGTACAATTGTAAAAGTATAATTTGGTTTTAACAATGCGATTATTCTCTGATTGCTTGTCATTTAAGCTAATATTACATTCGCTAAAAATAATATTACACTGGGCAATAGCATTGTTCATATTATCACATAATGAAGATAAGTCTAGTGTTGCCTTGCAAACCAAATACCATTTTTCATCATCAGAAAATAACCCATCGCTTTGCCTAAAGTCTTCTTTTCCTTTTATTTTTTCTATTATTTCATTTGTTTCTTTATGACTTGGAGTAAATATATTTTGTTCATTTATAGATAAAACTTCAGACAAAATCTTTTTAATTTCATCTTCAATTTTACCTTCACTCTTATGATTTTGATGTGTTTTTTCACAACATTTCTTTAAGGTATTAAGTATTTTTTCAAGTATTTCTTTTATCATTTAATCCTTCCTATCTTTTTTAGCTTGGCACTATGGAATTTTTTCGTGCAGTTTTTTGGAGCGAGAAAATACAAAGCAAAAGGATAATGCCATATAAAACACCAGTGGATTTTATGGTGTTTTCTGTAATCTCGTCTTGATTTATAATCTTTAAAATCCCTTCAAAACTTGATTTAAATTTCAAAAGAGCCAAGACACTTTTTAATTTATCTTGACTGTCTTTTTGATCAAAAAGAGCCATTTGCTCAGGTGATAGTTTTTCAGATATAGAAAAATTACTTTTTATCATATATAAAATATCTATTTCTTGACTAAAATTTAATTTTAAAAATTTATTAAGTTGAGCAGATACAACGCTATTGTTGTTTTTATTGTCTATTTCTTCTATGATGTTTTTTATATTTGATGTGTTATTTTCTAGCTCATTTAAAACCTTTTTATAATCACTTTCATATTTATCATCATATACTTTCAAAATTTCTTTTAATTTTTCTTTATTTGCTATTATCAAAGCTTTAGCTGAATTTAACTCTGTAAAAGAAATGTTTTGATCTTTTAAATGGAGATTAAAATCATTTTGCAATATGCTTGCTAGATTTATAATAGCACTCGTATTTAAATCATTTAAACTTTTTTCAAATTGACTTTCATAAAGCTTATCTGACAAAAATACACCTGTAAAAGGGTTTATAAATTGTGGTTTTAAAATAATAACTACAACCAAACAACCATAAGCTACCAATCTCAAAATAAAAACAAAAAGTTTAATCTCGCAGAGAAATAAAAGATAGAAAAATAATATACTTGCAAAATAAACTAAGAAACAAAAGGTCGGAATATATACAGGCAATAAAAACGACATCATCAATATTATAAAGATGCCAAAAATACCGAAAAACAAAATACCGCCTTGCTGATACAATTGTCTTTTGACATTAAAAAACACCATAATCAACGCAAACAAAATAAAATAATTTGCTATAATTATCGATACTGAATTAAAGGATGATATAAAATTTATGGTTTTTGAAAATACAAAACCCATAAAAGCATACAATGAAATCATTAAAATCGTAAAATTTAAAATTTTTAAGAAATTTGTATGGTGATTGCTAGTATTCCTATAAACTTGCAACAAAATACAATCAAACCATAAAGTAAAATCTAGCATTGTTTTTCCAAGACTACTAATTTTTCTATAGAATTTTAAATACTCAAGCTTTAAAATTCTGTCGATTGAAGCTATACAAAATATGCAAGATAAAATAATTTGTATTATTTTGCATATACTTTTTATAACATTGCAAAATATCTCAATAATTGATAATAAAAAACCAAAGATTGATCTTCCTATAAGCATTATAAAACAAACAACAAAATCGCAAATTTTTACATATATGTCACCTAGATGTTTAAATTTCGAAAACATACCTATTAACTTGATAATTATTTTTTTTATTTGCAGTTTTTTTTATTTTTCGATTATTTCTAATACTATCTTTGTTATCACCACCTAACTGAATTTCTAACTCTTTCTCTTTCACATAAAGTTCTAATTTATGCCATTCTTGAGCTTCTAGGGTATTATTTTGTGTGATTAAAATATCTTTTATAACCCTGAAAGAATCTTTTAAATGTTTAGCACATTTTAATTTACAATTATTATTACGTTGCTCTTCTGTTATTTCTTGTTTATTTTCACACGTCTCATCTTGATATTTATCTTTTATATATTGTTCCAATGATTTAAAATCTAGCTTATCTATATCGACATTGATTAAATTTACAGCTTTTGGTTCTTTAAAATAACAAGCACTGAAATTTGGAGCTTTGTCAAATCTCACTCCATAAAAACAAGCTATTTTTTCAAATTCACACTCGTGAAAATCAGCATAATGTTTAAAAACAGAATTATTAAAATAAACATTATCTTTAAATTTAGACATTTTAAAACTAACTTTATTTTCAAATTCAAAGTTCATAAAATTAACTTTTTCTTTTACTTCGCAAAAATCAAATGTAAAAGTACCTTTTATAGCAGCATTAGAAAAGCCATATAAATTAAAATCATTAAATTCACATTTTTGAAATTCGATATTTCCATCTATATGATTATTGATAGATATTTGTTTAAATTTACAGTTATTAATGCTAATTTTATCGATAATTTTAACTCTCCCATTAATCCGCAAGGACAATTCATTGCAATCAAAGATGCATAATCTTTGAAATTTCACATTATCATCAATTATCAAAGATAGTTTTTTCACATTATCAAAACTTAAATCTTCTTCAAAAACCATATTATTTAAATGTATTTCTAAAATCTTATTTTCGTCATAATGTCGTTTAAAATTATCATTATTAGCATTAAAACGACAAATATCTTTTACAGAATATTGTTTTTCATTATTTAACATTGTTTTTGATATTATATATTTTTCAAAAGTGATTTCTGAATCAATATTTTTTTCGGATAAAAAATTACTTACTAAATCTTCCATTATTTCCCTTCTATGATTTTTATTTCTTCTTTGGTGAGATTGTAAAGTTTATAAACCAAAGAATTGATTTTATTTTCTAGTTCTTGGGTATTTGCGTTTTTGTCTTGTTCTTTGGCTTTTAAAATTTCATCGACTAAATTTATAAGCTCATCGACTATGTTTTTATTTTTAGAATTTATTTTTGGTATAGGTAAATTTTCTAGAGCGTGTTTGTTATATTGATAACCTTTTGTCCCTAATTTACAACCTTGAGAAAAATTCTTATAATAATATGTAATTAAATTTGATGATAATAATCCTAGTAAATATTTTAAATTTTCACAGACTATAAAAAAAGCTGTTTTTTCTAAAAAAATTCCTTTATTATCATAGACAAAATATGCTCCTTGAGTTGTTTCAGGATACACTATCTTTTCTTTTTCAAATTCTTCGATATATGCACAATTTCTAAGATTATAAGGAGTCAAGCCTTTATCAGCTCTTTTTTCTAATTGTGGATAAAATTCATCAAAATGCTTTTTTAAACTAGGATAATGCTTTATATTTATCGCTTCTACTTTTTCTCCATTTTGATTTTTGTAACCATTGTGAGTATTTATCACCCAAAGTCCCGCCCACTCGTAACTATATCTTTTTATATCGCGTCCGCGTAGCATTTTGCGTATGAGTTTGGCGGTATGTTCTTTTTCGGCTTCATCTTTGCAATTTGCTAAAATTTCATTTCTTTTTTCAGTAGTGATGATAAAGGCTTCGTTATAGCCTGTTTTTATCCCATAGTTGATATTAAGCCCATACCATTCTTTAAGCGGAGTTCCTATGCGTTCTATCTTGGCCTTTAAAGCACTAGTATTCTTATCGCTAAAAGTGAAGCTTTCTTTGCTTAAAGAATTTTGCGAAAATTCTGCAAAGTCCTTATATAAGCCGATATTATAAGCACAAGTTTTTAAAATTTCATTGCTTAGGGCAAGGTATTTGAATTTATTATCTTTGCTTTTTGATTTTTCAAAACAAAGTATGGAAGTATCCACTGTAGCACTATCAAAAACTTTTATGCCGTTTAAATCAGTGTATTCTAAAAACTTAACATTTTTAAGCAAAAATTCACGCAATGCTCCCCCATATCCTGCACGCGTGTATTTGTTAGAAGTGATATAGCTCAATACCCCCCCCCCTATCTTTTAAAACATTAAATCCTAGTTCATAAAAATAAGTATAAATATCGCTCGTGCCTTTATAAACCTTATAATTTTTAGTTAAATGGGGCTTGAGTTCTTTAAGCTCTTCTTGTCTTATATAAGGCGGATTGCCGATGATGAGATCAAAGCCTTTGAAATTTCCATCATCGTCCAAAATTTCAGGGAATTCAAAACGCCATTCAAAAGGATGATTGCTTTCTAGGTTAAAGATATTGTCGTATTCTTTTTTAAGATTTGCAAATTCTTTTGTGGCTTCTTTTTCATCAAAGTCAAAAAGAGTCAAATTCGCACTAACAAAGAATTTCAAATTTTCATCATTTATGGCTAAGAAATTTCCGTATTTTTTAGAGTATTTTTCACATTTATCGTTAAAGCCTTTCATTTCTTTTTTAAATTTATCCGCAAAGCAGAAATTTTTAAAAGAAATTTTGAGATTTTTTATCTCTTGGTTGATGTGGCTTTTATCTGTGTAAAAACCTTCTTTATAGTCTTTTACTATGCGTTTATATTTGCTCATACGTTCTTTGATGTTGGGATAGTGGTTTAGGCTTTTGCCTGTTTCAAAGTAAGATACCAAAGAATTTCCGCATTTTATGTTTATATCGATGTTTGGCAGGGTTTTAAGATCATGATAATTCTCATCATCAAAGTTTTGGTAAAAACTGTGTTTTAAAAGCTCTATCCAAAGCCTTAGCTTGGTGATCTCGCATGAGTTAGGGTTGATATCGACTCCAAAAAGGTTGTTTTCTATGATGTCTTTTTTAGTGTAAAAAAGCTCTTGCTGGATAAGATGGGCTTTATCTTTAGGCGTGCTTGGGCGTTTATACTCTATAAACTCGCCTTTTCTACCCGTGATGAGAATTTCATCGTTTTGCACTTCTAGGTAAAACTCTTCATCAAAAAGATTTAGCTCATCATAAATGCTTAACATAACATTTAAAGCAGAAACTAAAAAATGCCCGCTTCCCACCGCAGGATCGCAAATTTTTATAGAGTTTAAAAGCTCTTTTTGTATCTTTTTATCTTCTTTCCTTAAAGATCTTCTTAACTCGCTTATATCTTTAGCATCAAGATCAAATTGAGCATTGAATTTATCAAGCACAACTTTTGTGATGCTTTCTTTACACATATAAGAAGTGATAAAGCTTGGCGTGTAAAAGCTCCCTTCTTTGTAGCCATTGAGTTTTTCAAACACATTTCCTAAAACGCTTGAACTTATGAGTTCTTTTTGGCTTAAAATTTCGCTTTGCTCATCATCGCTACCAAAATCAAAGCTATCTAAAAATTCAAACAAGTATTCCAAAAGCCCCACTTGTCCTTTTTTAGCCTTGCATTTATCATCTTTTAGCACGGTGTTTTTATAGTAAAAAAGCTTTAAGTCATTACTTAAGCTTGAAATTTCAAGTGTGTTTTCTATGCTTTGTTTTTCAAACAAAGAAGAATTTAGATAAGGCAGATAAGCAAATTCGCTTTTCTTTCTCGTGCTTTTTTCTTTGGCTAAGACTTCAAAGAAAAGTTCGCTAAGCTTGTCAAAATCAGGGATTTTTTTGAAATTTAAAAATTTCAAATTTTTATCATCATTAAAACGCACCAAATTTGACTCTATAAGCTTTAAAAACAAAATGCGATTAAGCCATAAGATCAAAAGTTTTAAGATGGTTTCAAAATTTTCTTCTTTAAGCTTAGAGTTTATAGCGGTGTAGAAAGTGCCTTGCTCTTCTTTGCTTTCTTCACTTTTTGCGATGATGAGTTTTGAGTTTTGTTTACTCTCACAAAGCCCTAAGATATATAAAAGCTCTTTGTAAAAAGCGTTGTTGAGTAAATTTGCATCGTT
This sequence comes from Campylobacter sp. BCW_6464, assembly GCF_001762775.1. NCBI lineage: Bacteria > Pseudomonadati > Campylobacterota > Epsilonproteobacteria > Campylobacterales > Campylobacteraceae > Campylobacter > Campylobacter sp. BCW_6464. The sequence goes on from NZ_MJXM01000069.1 coordinate 6,629, forward strand.
GGGGTTAAACTCACTTAGCAAACAATCCTTGCTAAAAATTTTGAACAAAGGCTTAAGCTTACTAAAGCTTAATTTATCTTGCTCTAAGATAGGTTTTAAATCCACAAAAAGCCCTTTTAAAGTGCTATCGCCATTTAAAATCTTTTCAAATTCTTTATAAATTTCGTCGGTATTGCCTTTAAAAAGCGAGTTTTTGCTTTCAAAATTTTCAAAAGCTTCTTTAAAATACTTGCTTTTGTTAAAAAGCTCTTCAAACAAATCCGCCTTAAAGATAAAAAAGCTATAAAAATCCGTGGTGATGATGTGCTTAAGCGATGAATTTAACGTTTTTCTTTCACGAAGATAGTATAAAATGCACTCATGCAAAGCCTTGCAATTAGGTTTGCTTGGGCTAAAAAATTCTCTAGAATGAGGCAATTTTGCTTCGATGATGACTTGGGTAAGGCTATCTTTTTTTAAGGCCAAGTCTATACCGCTGTTGCCTTTGTGTATGCTTTTGACTTCGCATTGAAAAGATAAATTTTCAAAAAATTTGCTAAGAGCGTTTGCCACAAGGGAATCTTCGTTGTTTTTGAGATTGTTTTCTAAATTTATTTTATAGTCTTTTAAAGTTTTGATAAATTCGTTTAGTTCTGTTTCTAAGATAGGCTTTTTGCGGTGGTAGGGATTTAAAAATTCTTTTTCATTTATAGCTTCAAATTTCATATTGCACTTTCAATAAATTTTAAATATTTTAGCAAAAAAATCTCAAGTTTGGTATAAAATTTAAAAGTTACTTTTTGTAATTTTATAAAAAAATAATTATATAAAATGAGAATATTTGATACAAAATTTTAAAATTTTAAATATTTTTATAAAAATATATCATTTTTTAAATTTATCAATACCCCTAGTTTTGTTACAATAATTCTATATATCATTAAAAAGGAGTAAAATGCGTTATTTAGCTATATTTGCGATTTCAATCACGCTAAGTTTTGGTGCAGCTAATCCACCTATACAAGATAGAACGGGCACAGGACTTGTTTTATCAAGTCATGAACTAGCCAATAAAATAGGCAAAGAAGTTCTTGACAAAGGCGGAAATGCCATAGATGCAGCTGTAGCAGTAGGTTATGCTTTGACTGTAGTGCATCCTGTAGCAGGAAACATAGGTGGTGGTGGCTTTGCAGTCATTCATCTAGCCAATGGAGAAAATACCACGCTTGATTTTAGAGAAATGGCACCTTTAAAAGCAAGCAGAGATATGTATCTTGATAGCAAAGGAGAAGTTATAAAAGATGCTTCAACTATAGGTTATCTAGCTGCTGGAGTACCAGGAACGGTTAAAGGTATGAGTGCTATGCTTGATCGCTACGGCACTATGAAACTAAAAGACTTGATGGCTCCTGCTATAAAACTAGCTGAAAAAGGTTATCTCATCAATGATAGACAAGAACAAACCATGCTAGAAGCTAAAGATATGTTTAAAGAATTTCCTAGTTCAAGCAAATATTTCCTTAAAAAAGATGGTAGCACTTATAAAAGCGGGGATTTATTTGTCCAAAAAGATCTAGCAAAAACTTTAAAACTTATCGCAAAGGAAGGTCCTGATGCTTTTTATAAGGGAAAAATCGCTGATTTAATAGCAACGGATATGGCTAAAAACAAAGGCATTATCACTAAAGAAGATCTAGCACAATACCAAGCTATTTGGAGAAAACCTGTAGAAGGCACTTATAGGGGTTATGATATCATTTCCATGTCGCCACCTAGCAGTGGGGGTGCTCATATCATCGAAATTTTAAATATCATGGAAAATGCCAATATAGAAAATTTAGGCTTTGCAAGCTCTAAAACTTTACACATAATGGCTGAAGCTATGCGTCAAGCTTATGCGGATAGATCAGAATACATGGGTGATCTTGATTTTGTAAAAATCCCACTTGATAAACTTACAAGCAAAGAATACGCCAAAGAAATTTATGCAAAAATTCCAAAAGACAAGGCTTTACCAAGCTCAAAAGTAAAACCTGGTTTAGGACAAATTCACGAAGGACATAATACCACTCATTATTCTGTGCTAGATAGCAAAGGCAATGCTGTAAGCATTACCTATACTATCAATGCGAGTTATGGTTCAGGTGCTGCGGTTGAAGGGGCAGGGTTTTTACTCAATGATGAAATGGATGATTTTTCAATCAAACCAGGGGTGCCAAATTTATACGGACTTGTAGGCGGAGAAGCTAATGCTATAGAACCTAAAAAAAGACCTTTAAGCTCTATGAGTCCAACTATCATACTAAAAGATGGAAAAGTATTTATGGTAGTAGGTAGCCCAGGTGGTTCTAGGATCATCACGACAGTTTTACAAGTGATTTCAAATGTGATCGATCATAAAATGGATATATCAACAGCGGTAGAATCTCCAAGATTTCACATGCAGTGGCTACCTGATGAAATCAGAACAGAGCCTTTTGGAATCATCAAAGATGTGCAAAACAATCTTGAAAAAATGGGCTATAAAATCACAAAAGAACCTTATATGGGTGATGTAAATGCTATCATGGCCGATCCAAAAACTGGAAAAATCGTAGGTTCTATGGATACAAGAAAAGAATTCTAACTTCTTATTTACCCTTGAAATTTCAAGGGTAAATTTATACAGGATTTTTAAGTCTTCTTTTAAAAAATGCTCCTAAAATTAAAATCACTGTAAAAGCAATGAAAAAATATAAAAATTTAGGCACAGGCACAGGATCTCCTGCTGCATAAGAATGCAATCCTGATAGATAGAAATTTACCCCAAAATAAGTCATCAAAATAGAATAAAATCCTATAACACTCACACTTGCAAAGGCGTAAGGATTGTTAAATTTTGAGATAAATCTAAGATGTAAAATCATAGTATAAACAATAATAGAAATTAAAGCCCAAGTTTCTTTAGAATCCCAACCCCAGTATCTTCCCCAGCTTTCGTTTGCCCAAACTCCACCTAAGAAATTTCCTATAGTGAGTAAAGCAAGTCCTATTATCATCGCCATTTCGTTGATACAATGTAAGTTTAAAATACTTTGATCTATTTGAGCTTTTTTTGGATTTCTTAACATAAATAAAATCAAGCTAAATACTCCAAGCAAAAAGCAAAGTCCTAAAAATCCATAGCTTGCAGTGATGATAGAAACATGGATATTAAGCCAATAGGATTTTAAAACGGGCACAAGATTTGTAATTTGTGGATCCATAAAACCAAGATGTGCTACAAAAAGAGAAATTCCAGCCATAATACTTGCGGTACAAAGCGCTAAAGAAGATCTTTTATAAAAAATAAGTCCCGCAAAAGCACAAGCAAAAGCTATATAAACCATACTTTCATAAGCATTACTCCAAGGAGCGTGATCTCCTACATACCAACGAAAGATTAAAGCTAAAGCATGAGCTAAAACACTTAAAGCAATGAGAATAAAAATGGCATTTTTAAGCATTTTTGGAGCTTTTTTAAGGCTTAAAATTTCATAGACTAATAAGATAAAAAGCATACTACCTAGTAAAAGATAAATAGGGGTGAGATTGTCAAAAATATTATAATGATTTAAAAAAAGCTCTAAAGAAATTTGAGTAGGTGTAGGGATAAGATTTGATCTATAAAAATTTTGGAAATTTTTAAGTCTTTCTAAACTTTCATCGGCTTTAGAAAAATCTTTGGTACTAAAAGCTTGTTCAAAATCAAAAAAATATTTTGCCAATAAGCTTTGTATATTTTCTATATCCTTTAAATCAAAAGGCATAGGTGTAGCAGGAGAATACCAAGTATAGGTTTTTTGGCTTGGATCAGGAAATATTCTAAAAATTTCTCCGCTATAGATATAAAAAGCAGTGTTGATTTTTTCATCAAGAGCTAAAATATCTTTATCAAACTGATCTCTTAGAGTAGGTTTTTTGCGATTTACTTCTTCTATATAGTTTGAAAGTTTGTAAAAATCTCCATCAAAAACATCATCATAAGCAAGATATTTTTCATTTTTATCTACACCTAAAATTTCTTTTAGCTTTGCAGTTTTTACGCTAATCATTTTTATTTGTCTAAAATGTTGTGGATACATCATCATACCAAGAAAAATTTGATTATAGTTTAAACCTAAAAAATCATTTTTTTTGGTAATCTTATGAATGTAATTCATCGCTAAAGTATCGATAGGTTTTATCCTGCCATCAAAGTCTTGCACAAGTAAGCTTCCAAAAAGCATAGAATGTTTTGCAGAATTTTCTTTGATATTTTGTATAAGCTTTAAGGTATTTTCATCGGCAAAACTTTTTATGTTAAAAGCAAAAAGACAAAAAAGAATTAATAAAAGATTTTTTTGATTTTTAAGATAGTTTGATAATTTTTGAAATCTTGAGTTTTTAGCAAATAAAATCCATAAAAAACCTAAAGTCAGCAAAGTATAGCCTATATAGGTTGGAATTTTTCCAGGATTTTTATTGACTGAAAGTATGGTGCCTTGTTCGTCTTGATCATAAGAACTTTGAAAAAATCTATATCCGCCATAATCTAAAACATTATTCATAAAAATTTTATACTCAAAACTTTTATCTTGATCGATCACTTCTATATCTGAAGCATAAGAAGAAGGACTCATAGAACCTGCGTAGCGATCTAGGATAAAATCTTTTAAAGCCAAAGAAAAAGGCAGTTTGATCTCTTCAGGACCCCAGTTGAGTGCAAAAATTTCACCTCCTAGTCTAAAAGGTAAAACATTTTCATTGTTGTAATTTGGAGTGAGTAAAATTTCTTTGCTTTCATTATTAAAAGAAATTTGCATTTTGATGATAGGATTGCTCATTGCATTAGGAGCTTTTTCATAATCAAGTAGTTTTAAATTTATAGTTTTATTTTGCTGCATGGAAACTTTTTTTTCAAAACTATTATGGAGTAAAGGATTAAAAGCTACTCCAAAGGATTGATATTCTACAACCTTACCTTCATCATTATAAAGCATTAAGGCTATAAATTCATCTCTTGTCACAATGATATCAGAACTTTGTCCTTCTCTAATGTGCATACCTCCTTCTATGCCAAAATAACGCGTGATTGCAGCGCCAAGTAAAATTACTATAAAAGCACTATGCAAGAGCAAGGAAGCATATTTTTTTCTTTGTAAAAGTTTGTGTATAAAAATAATACCTATAAGATTGATTAAAAGCAAAAGGTGTAAGATATCAAACCATAAAGCATTATAAACTAAGGCTTTAGCAGCATTTGCGCCAAAATCATTTTCGACAAAAGTCGCTACTGCACAAGAAAGAGCATAGATAAAAAGTAAAATAAGACTCATCCAAAAGGAAAAAAAGCTTTTCTTAAACATTTTTCTCCTTGTATGCTAGAAAAAGTGTTTTAAAAAGCTTATCTTCATTAAGCTTTTGATTTTTTTCATCTTTTAAAATTTCCATAGTCAAAGCAAGGCGTTTAGCACTCATAAAACCAGGATAAATCAGTAAAGTTTTATGTTTAGGAGTAAAAAATACCAAAGTAGGCGTAGCGTCTATATTGAATTCTCTTGAAAGTTCTTCTGTGCTTGTTTTTTTATTATCGTAATTATGAATTTTATGATAACTTGTATTGATATAATAAGAATTATATGTGTTTTTTAAGATATTTTGAACTTCTTTGTTGTTTTGAATTTCGTGTTTTAATTTATCGCAATAAACACAATTATTTGCACTAAAAATAATTAGCACAGGTTTGTCAGAAAAAACAATATTTTGATTGTCTTTAAAAAATTCTGCGATTTCTTTGTAAGAATTGAGATCAAGATTGTTTGCATCTTGTTTGTATTGTTCTGTAGTTTTTGTTCCTTTAGAAAGAATATTTTCATCTATTTTTTCATTATTACAAGCACAAAATAACAATATTATAAATCCTAAAATCAGTTTTTTTAACATCAAATCCTTTCATTTAAATTGCCTAGAAAACCTAGGCAATTATTATTTTAACAAATCCACTATAAAAGCATAAATCATCAAGAATAAAAAGATCATTCCCGTAATCAGCATCAAATAACCTGCTAATTTAGCAATGCTTTTATAAGAATTAAATTTAGAGTTTTTCTCATATAAACTTTCAAGCCTTCCGCTTTCTTTTAGGCGTTGATAATACGCATTTCTTTCTTGTTTAATCTCGGCTTCACTTTGGGTTCCTGAGAAAATTACCATATCCATAGGGAAGCGATCTGCTCTAAAATGAGTATTGAAGAAGTGGATTGCAAAGATAAATCCTGTTGCAAGTAAAGCTTCATCAGAATGCACTAAAGAACAAAGATTGATCATCCAACCTGGTAAAAAGGTACTAAAGAAAGTAGGGAACCATAAAACCAATCCTGAAAGTCCTATAACAAACATACCCCAAAATACTGCTAGATAGTCAAATTTTTCCCAATAAGTCCAGCGGTCAAATTGTGGTCTTTCACCCATGCCAAAGAACCATTTAAAATGTGCTTTCATATCTTTAAAGTCCTGCCAATTTGGCATTAAAGAATCAGGTCCAAAAAGGGCTTTTAAAATTTTCATTTTATCAAGTTTTCCTGTTTGTGGATCACGCACTAAATCTCTTCTTTTCCAGTTTACAAGTATGATTTCTCCAATATGAGAGAAAAAGACTATAAACATAACAATAGCACTAATATGATGCACTATGGTTGCACCGATTGGTCCGCCCATAAGATCTATCATGGTTTGTGCCCAAGGAGCGGTATAAAATTTTTGCGGCAAACCCGAGAAAGCAAGTCCTAAGAAACTTACCGCCATAAAGAAATGCTGAATTTTATGGAAAGTTGAAAAACGTTTGATTAAAACCTTGTCATTGTGTGCATTTTCTTTTGCTTTTTTCCATTCTATAGGATGTGAAAATCTTGCTAAAATCAGTCTTATACTCCAAAGTAAAGTATGCAAACCAAAGAATACAAAAACTCCTATCACTAAAGCGGTCATAAAGATATAAGCACCGTGAAGTAAAGGATAGTTTTCTCCATCACTATGATCAGCATGTGCAATAAAATTGGCAAAATTTTCATTAGAATTTGGATGACACTGTGCACAAGTTTGAACACGATTTAAAGACGATAGGGTTGAGTTTAAATCTTCAACTTTTAAAATATTGTGTTTGCCGTGACAATCATAACAGGCTGCGATTTTTGGAGCACTACCAGGACTATTTAATACCATAGCCTTACCATGGAAAGTATCATGATAGCGATCTTGTTTATCTTGATGACATTCGCCGCACTTAAAATCACTTCTTTGTTTTGAGGTCATTGCATTCATTAATGGATCGTTGTTGTGGATATCATGACAAGTGGTACAAGTTGGAATTTTTTTCTTTTTTCCATCTTTATCAAGTTGTATTTGGCTGATATTTTGATGAATGCTGTGTTTAAATTCTTTATCTATATCTTTATGACAACTTGCGCAGTTTTTATTGATAAGATCTAAATTTGCAGCATTATTATAGCGAATAGATTTTTTATCTTCGCCTTTTCCGTGGCAATCCCTACAACTTGGAACATCTCCAAAATACATTCTTGAATGAATACTATCTTTAAAATCATCTAAATTTTTAGCGTTTTGCCATTTTTCTATTTGTTCTTTTTGAACTTTTCTTCCAGAAAGCACCCAAGATTCTATACCATCTAACATAACATAAACATGGGTATAGCCTAATTTTTGGCTTAAATTTGCAATATTAGAAGCATCAAAAGTAAAACGATTCGACCCATAAAAAATTAAAGTTGCATTAAAATCATCAGGTAATAAATTTTGCCAATTTTGCGCATCAACTAAAACAGCATTAGGTATATTACCTGCAACTTCTCTTTCTTCCTTGGAATTAACATCCACAAAATATACATTTTTTTGCCCTAAAAGTTTTTCAGCATCTTTCATGCTGATAGGAGTTACACCTTCAACTATACCTATTTGAATTTTTCCGTCGGCAAGTAAAAAAGGGGTTGAAAAACAAAAAACAGCAAGCAATATAAATTTTATTAAACTTTGTTTCAAAATTTACTCCTTAAACTCGCCCAAAAAATGGGCGAAAATTTTATTTTAAAATATTTTTAGCTTCTTGTATATAAACCAAAGCCTCATCTACTATTTTTTTGGAGTAAACAGGACCATGCACACCCCAAGAACCATCTTTTTGCAATTTTTCTGCAATAGCCCTTGCTTGATTTGCCAAAGTAATAACACGAGATTTTTTCTCTACAGAAAGTTTAGGATTTTCAGCCATAGCTTTATCAATTTCTTTCACGCCTTTAAGAATATTTTCATATCCATCTTTTACAGGTTTTTGCCAACCTACAACAATGTCATAGATAGTCTCTTGATCTGTAAAATGAAGTTTTTTAGGTAAATTTGATTGAACCGCACTGTGACATCCACTTGCACCTGGCCCCATTAAATTTGGATCACTAAAACTTGTATGTCCACAAGCCCACATTAAATCAAGGAAAAATCTTCCATCATCATCTCTAGCGATGGTCCATCCTGGAGTTTTTGGAGATCTTTCTTTACCTTCTGGCGGATTAAGAGTTTTAGCAGTTTTATCAACTTTTATTTTCCAAATGTGAGAAGCTCTAACATTATCAAATCCACCTTTATCGGGATTTTGAACTGCTCCAAAGTTTTCACAACTCATCATATTTGGCATGTGACAAGCTGTACAATTATCTTTTGAATGAATTCCTCCTTGTTTAAAGAAGCTAGCTTGTGTGTCATGACAATCTGTACAAGTTTTTTTAAGCCCTACTTTAGTATATCCATCTTTCCAATCATTGAAAGTAACCTCATGAGGATCGTGGCAAGTAGAACATCTCATACCCTTATCATAGTGAGCTGAACTATACATTTGCGCACCTTCAGTTCCACAAGCTGGACAGCTAGATTTGAAGAAGGCATTAAATGGTTTTCTAGGATTTTTCTTAGCATCTTCTTCATTGTAAGAAAATCTTTGATGACATCTTTCGCAGTTTGATGGCATACCTGCACCTCTAGCACCATAAAGATGAGCACCTGCACCATGACATTCTTCACAAGAAATACCTTTTGAAATTGTATGTTTTCTAAGCTCTTGAGTATTTCCTAAAGCTTTATAAAATTCTTCTTTGCTTTTAAAATCAAATTTAAAACTATGACAGGTTTCACAATAAGAACTTGCAGGCTGAAAAAGCATATTTTTACGATATTGTGCTGCATAAGAATTTGTTCCCCAAACTTGAGAGCCATTACCTCCAAATTGTTCCATAGTAGTAGGGAAACCTGGAGAAAATTCTGCTATTTTTTTGGTCATTTCAGGTGTTAAAAACTCACTCCAAAGTCTTGAGAATTGATTACCTCCGGCTACTATTTTTCCTGTCATATTACTAAGATTTCCATCTTCAACATGATAAGTTCCACGAACCAACCATCTATCAATAAAACCATATTTTGTTCTAGGTGTTCCAATTACAGCATAGACATCATCAGGATAAATTCCATCTGGTAAAATAGTAGATTGTGAGTTATACATAGGTTTTTTTAAATCATTTCCTACTTCTTCAAACTCATCAGGAAAACGAACGGTTTTTGCATGACGTGATCTTTCCCAAGCTTTATATTGAGCAGGATGACATTCACCACATTTTTTTGGACCTACAAATTTGTTTGGAAAATCTAAAAAAGATTCCATTCCTAAACGATAAGTCACTGAAGTATGAGCTAGATTGTTTTGCTGTGCAAAAGTAGGACCATTAGAAAATTCTACATATTCTTCTTCCCTATCACTAATAGCATATTTACCTACTATACGACCTTCTTTTTCATATTTAAACATAGGATGATGTTCTTTAAGATATTTAAAAAACGCATCTTCTTGGTGCACATAACCCTCAAGCGTTCTTGGTTTAGTATCGCCATCTTGTGCAGCTTCTCCTTGAATAAGAACATTTGAATTTTCTGCACTACTCACATTTAAAGCAAATCCCACCCCAAGTAATAGGGTTAAAACCTTTCCCTTAGAAATAAGCTTTTTCATAAGATACACCTTATAAATAAAATTTTTAAGATAATATAATTATGAAATAAATAGTTTAAGATATAAATTATCTTATTTAAATTATATTAACTTTTATATATAAAGTTTATGTTAATTAAACTTAATAATTAATAAAATTAACAATTTCATCGTGAATTTATATATTAATTTCTATTTTTTATTTAAAATTCTATCAATAAACCAAGTAGCCGATCACCCAAACAACTTTTTTAAAAGAACTAAATTTATACAATCCATACAAATATATTAAACTTTCCAAACTCCTAAAAACACCCTATTCTCTTAAAAACCCTAAACAGCAACAAACTCTTTTTTAAACACAATTCTAAGCATCATCTAAAACAACAATAAAAATAAACATAGGATTTATATATAAAGTAAGCAATGAAGACATTTAACAAGTCCGCAATGAGCTACTTTCCCCCTGCCAGTAAGGCGTAGTATCATCACCCACGATGTGCTTAGCTTCTTGGTTCGGGATGGAGCAAGGCGTTTCCACATCTGTATAATCACGGACATTGTTATTTAAATATTCTTTGAAAGATTGAATTTAAAAAATAAAGATTAATCTTTTATTTCTTTACTTTTTTCTTTATTCTCTTTCTTCTTTTGTTTTTCTTTCTTCTTTACTTATCTTTTATCTTTGATAAGTTTTTATATAGAATACTTAAAAAACAATGTTAAGAGCAAGTTCTAATACAAACTTTACTTGAAAGATTTCTACTAAACTCTAAATATTATCTATATTCAAAGCTTTCTTAAAAACCTTAACAAGGAAGTGATGCTTTATTAAAGATAAGCCAAACGCTCTATTAGTACTGGTCAGCTAAAGGACTTTCATCCATTACACACCCAGCCTATCAAACTAGTAGTCTTCTAGAGAGCTTAGAGAAGATTCATCTTAGAGTTGGCTTCACGCTTAGATGCTTTCAGCGTTTATCCTTTCCAAACTTAGCTACGCTGCGATGCTCTTGGCAGAACAACAGCTACACCAGTGGTTTGTTCAACCCGGTCCTCTCGTACTAGGGTCAAATCTCTTCAATCTTCTTACGCCCACGGCAGATAGGGACCGAACTGTCTCACGACGTTCTGAACCCAGCTCGCGTACCGCTTTAAATGGCGAACAGCCATACCCTTGGGACCTGCTCCAGCCCCAGGATGCGATGAGCCGACATCGAGGTGCCAAACCTCCCCGTCGATGTGAGCTCTTGGGGGAGATCAGCCTGTTATCCCCGGGGTACCTTTTATCCTTTGAGCGATGGCCCTTCCACACAGAACCACCGGATCACTAAGACCGACTTTCGTCTCTGCTTGACTTGTATGTCTTGCAGTTAAGCTGGCTTATACCTTTATACTCTACGAACGATTTCCAACCGTTCTGAGCCAACCTTTGTAAGCCTCCGTTATTATTTGGGAGGCGACCGCCCCAGTCAAACTACCCACCAGACATTGTCCCACTTGAGGATAACTCAAGCTGGTTAGCTACCCAAATAAGAAAGAGTGGTATCTCAACAACGGCTCATATACAACTGGCGTCATATACTCAAAGCCTCCCACCTATCCTGCACATTCTTATCCAAGTAGCAGTGTCAAGCTGTAGTAAAGGTCCACGGGGTCTTTCCGTCTTGCCGCGGGTAGGAGGAATTTTCACCTCCACTACAATTTCACTGGATCCCTCTTTGAGACAGCTCCCATCTCGTTACGCCATTCATGCAGGTCGGTATTTAACCGACAAGGAATTTCGCTACCTTAGGACCGTTATAGTTACGGCCGCCGTTTACTCGGGCTTCGATCAAGAGCTTCGCTAATGCTAACCCCATCAATTAACCTTCGAGCACCGGGCAGGCGTCACACCCTATACATCCTCTTACGAGTTAGCAGAGTGCTGTGTTTTTGGTAAACAGTCGGGAGGGACTCTTTGTTGTAAGTTTCCTTGCTTTCGGAGTAAATCCTAATACAAAGCTAACCACACCTTATACCGAAGATACGGTGCTATTTTGCAGAGTTCCTTAAAGAGAGTTCTTCCACGCGCCTTAGAATACTCATCCCACCCACCTGTGTCGGTTTACGGTACGGGCAACATTAGCTAAACTTAGAAACTTTTCTTGGCTCGACGGCATCAGGGGTTCTTCTATCCATCCGAAGACTTCAAAAAGCCTTTCAGTTCTCGGAGTATTGTTATACGGATTTGCCTGTATAACCTCCTACGACCTTAGACTAGCACTTCCATCCGCTAGCCCCCTTAGCCCTAAGCGTCCTTCCATCGCACACTAATGTTGGTATTGGAATATTAACCAATTTGCCATCGTCTACCCCTTTCGGACTCGACTTAGGACCCGACTAACCCTACGATGACGAGCATCGCGTAGGAAACCTTGGGTTTACGGCGTTAATGATTCTCACATTAATTATCGCTACTCATGCCTGCATGCTCACTTCTATTCGCTCCAGCACTCCTTACCGGTATACCTTCGACGCAAATAGAACGCTCTCCTACCACTTGCACACAACTTAAACTACTTAAACTTTAAACCAAGAATATTTTTACTGATTTTACTAAGCTTTATTTCTATCTTTACTCTATAAAAATCAGTAAAAATATAACTTAAAACATATAACTTAGTTTTTTTATATTCTAAACTTAAATAATCTAAGTTGTGTGCAAGTCTACAGCTTCGGTACTTACTTTAGCCCCGTTATATTTTCCGCGCAAAATCACTAGACCAGTGAGCTATTACGCTTTCTTTAAAGGATGGCTGCTTCTAAGCCAACCTCCTGGTTGTTTAAGTAACTTCACATCGTTTTCCACTTAAGTAAGATTTAGGGACCTTAGCTGGTAGTCTGGGTTGTTTCCCTCTTGACGACGGATTTTATCACTCGCCGCCTGACTGCTGTGATTACATATAAGGTATTCGGAGTTTGATAGGGTTTGGTACATTGGTGTATGCCCTAGCCCATTCAGTGCTCTACCCCCTTATATTACGACACAACGCTATACCTAAATATATTTCGGAGAGAACCAGCTATCACGAAGTTTGATTGGCCTTTCACCCCTATCCACAAGTCATCCCGGGGCTTTTCAACGCCTATGGGTTCAGTCCTCCACTAGTTCTTACACTAGCTTCAACTTGCTCATGGATAGATCACTTCGTTTCGGGTCTGCAGCATCTGACTAAGCGCCCTATTCAGACTCGCTTTCGCTACGGCTTCGCGTTTGCTTAACCTTGCCAGACACCACAACTCGCAGGCTCATTATGCAAAAGGCAGTCCATCACACTGTATTGCTACATAGTGCTCTGAATGATTGTAAGCAAATGGTTTCAGGTTCTATTTCACTCTGATCACCTCAGTTCTTTTCACCTTTCCCTCACGGTACTTGTGCACTATCGATCTGGTATTAGTATTTAGGGTTGGATCGTGGTCGACCCGGATTCAGACAGGATTCCTCGTGTCCCGCCCTACTCAGGATACTGCTAGCTAAGCTTTGTTTTTCGCATACGGGACTATCACCCTCTATGGCTATACTTTCCAGAATGTTCTGCTAAACTCAGCTCTTGCACATTGCAGTCCTACAACCCCCAGTGCAAGCACTGGGTTTGCCCTCTTGCGCTTTCGCTCGCCGCTACTGACGCAATCTCTATTGATTTCTTTTCCTGAGGGTACTAAGATGTTTCAATTCCCCTCGTTCGCTCCTATATAGGTAATGTATATCTCTATACATTGGGTTGCCCCATTCGGAAATCTACGGATCAAAGCTTCTTGACAACTCCCCGTAGCTTATCGCAGTCTAGTACGTCCTTCATCGCCTTTACCAGTCAAGGCATCCACCATTCGCTCTTAGTAGCTTACCTTTTGATGTTCTTTTAGCAGATGAGCAAAGCTCATCCTAAAGAACCAAAGCTAAAGGCCTACCCCGCCAACCTAAAAGATATTAGGCTTAAAACGAAATAAACTAAACATTCATTAAAAAATTAATGTAGATAAAGCTTCAATTCTTAATCGCTAAAAAAACAATTTGCATAAAAGTTAGATATAACCTAACTTCTACCTTTTTTATTGATTCTAAAACGCATCACTTCCTTGTTAAAGTTTTTATGATAAGACTTCTTTATCTTAAGACGGAAAGCATTCAAACACTTAATATAAAACTAAATGATTTAGTCTTAACTAAGCTGTGAGTTTGAAACTTGTCTTTAATTTATAATCCTTAAATCTAATATTCTCTTTATTCATAGAAATAAAGACAGCTAAAAGTTAAGTTAAACTAAAGAAAAGATAAATAGGTTTTATCCTTTAACAAGTCCTGTAAAATTGTTTTTATTAAAACTTGCTTGTGACTCTTAACAATGATAATTAAAAAGAACATTAGGTTTAAAACCTAAAGGAAGTATATATATTAATATAATCATTATAAATATAAATACATAATGTATATGTTATTTATATCTATCTAAAGTATATTCTTTTATAGCTAAAGATAAAAATAAATCTAAGTATTTAGAGTTTATATTTTATATTTAATCTACTTTATATACTTGCTTTAGATTTTAAAGCTTCTTTATTCAAATCTTTTTTATGGTGGGCCTAACAAGACTTGAACTTGTGACCTCACCCTTATCAGGGGTGCACTCTAACCAGCTGAGCTATAGGCCCTTAATAAATGGTGGAGAATAGCGGGATCGAACCGCTGACCTCCTGCGTGCAAAGCAGGCGCTCTCCCAGCTGAGCTAATTCCCCATAAACAATTAGCTTTATCATCAATCTTTGAAATCTAAACAAGAATCAATTGAGTTTATATATTGAAGTAATAGTTGTGAGACTTATTACTTTGTACTCTAGAAAGGAGGTGATCCAACCGCAGGTTCTCCTACGGTTACCTTGTTACGACTTCACCCCAGTCGCTGATTCCACTGTGGACAGTAACTAGTTTAGTATTCCGGCTTCGAGTGAAATCAACTCCCATGGTGTGACGGGCGGTGAGTACAAGACCCGGGAACGTATTCACCGTAGCATGGCTGATCTACGATTACTAGCGATTCCGGCTTCATGCTCTCGAGTTGCAGAGAACAATCCGAACTGGGACATATTTTATAGATTTGCTCCACCTCGCGGTATTGCGTCTCATTGTATATGCCATTGTAGCACGTGTGTCGCCCTGGGCATAAGGGCCATGATGACTTGACGTCGTCCACACCTTCCTCCTCCTTACGAAGGCAGTCTATTTAGAGTGCTCGGCCGAACCGTTAGCAACTAAATACGTGGGTTGCGCTCGTTGCGGGACTTAACCCAACATCTCACGACACGAGCTGACGACAGCCGTGCAGCACCTGTCTCTAAGTTCTAGCAAGCTAGCACCCTCATATCTCTATAAGGTTCTTAGGATATCAAGCCCAGGTAAGGTTCTTCGCGTATCTTCGAATTAAACCACATGCTCCACCGCTTGTGCGGGTCCCCGTCTATTCCTTTGAGTTTTAATCTTGCGACCGTACTCCCCAGGCGGTACACTTAATGCGTTAGCTGCATTACTGAGATGACTAGCATCCCAACAACTAGTGTACATCGTTTAGGGCGTGGACTACCAGGGTATCTAATCCTGTTTGCTCCCCACGCTTTCGCGCCTTAGCGTCAGTTGAGTTCCAGCAGATCGCCTTCGCAATGGGTATTCTTGGTGATATCTACGGATTTTACCCCTACACCACCAATTCCATCTGCCTCTCCCTCACTCTAGACTATCAGTTTCCCAAGCAGTTTAATGGTTAAGCCATTAGATTTCACAAGAGACTTGATAATCCGCCTACGCGCCCTTTACGCCCAGTGATTCCGAGTAACGCTTGCACCCTCCGTATTACCGCGGCTGCTGGCACGGAGTTAGCCGGTGCTTATTCCTTAGGTACCGTCAGAATTCTTCCCTAAGAAAAGGAGTTTACGCTCCGAAAAGTGTCATCCTCCACGCGGCGTTGCTGCGTCAGGGTTTCCCCCATTGCGCAATATTCCCTACTGCTGCCTCCCGTAGGAGTCTGGACCGTGTCTCAGTTCCAGTGTGACTGATCATCCTCTCAGACCAGTTAAGCGTCATAGCCTTGGTAAGCCATTACCTTACCAACTAGCTGATACTATATAGTCTCATCCTACACCGAAAAACTTTCCCTACTCAACTTGTGTTAAGCAGGAGTATAGAGTATTAGCAGTCGTTTCCAACTGTTGTCCTCTTGTGTAGGGCAGATTAACTATACCTTACTCACCCGTGCGCCACTAATCCACTTCTAGCAAGCTAGAAGCTTCATCGTTCGACTTGCATGTATTAGGCACGCCGCCAGCGTTCACTCTGAGCCAGGATCAAACTCTCCATAAAAATTATAGATAGTTTAATCTTTTTCTTCAAAGAAAAAGTTATAAAAGATCAAAAGAAAAGCTTTTAATCTTTTTAAATTAGATTGAATAGATTTTACATAATTACTTATGCCTAAATCTTTCTGGCTCAATCGATCACTTATTTAGATTTCAAAGATTGACTAATAAGATTTGAATAACAATACTAAGTTAAAAGAACAAAACAAAAAATCATTTTTAAAAGAAAAGTTTTTAAATTAAAAACAAGATTTATAAAAAAGCTTTTTAGTTTTAAATTAAAAAATTAAGAAAGTTAAAAACTCAAATAATTTAAAAACTTAAAAAATCTAAAATAAAGTTAATTTATAAAATCTACTCAGTTAGTGAAACTTTATAATTTAAAAGATTTTAAGTCCTTTTTTTCAAAAAAGGAAATGAAAGTATAACCAATTAAACTTAAAAGGGGATTAAATAAAGGATTAAATAATATAAATATTTGTGTAAGTATTTATATAAGTATTTGGTGGGTTAAAAAATGGGGGCTATATTTTA
>NZ_MJXM01000070.1:0-1928 GCF_001762775.1 Campylobacter sp. BCW_6464
AAAGGAGTGTATTAATGGCAAAAAGTGAATACTATACCATACTAACAAAAATTGGCATTGCTAAATTTATTGCCGCAAGAGCAAGTGGAAATGGTATCAATTTAAAAAGCTTTAAATTAAGTTCAAAAGTTATTTTACCCAGTGAAGAAATGCAAAGTTTAGAAGAGATTGTTTATGAAGCTAATATTAGTAGCAAAAGCGTGGATGAAAGCAATCCAAACTATGTGAATTTAATGTGTCATGTGCCAAGCAATGTAGGGGGATTTGAAGTTAATGCAGTAGGCGTTTATGATGAAGCAGGAGATTTGCTTGCAGTTGGAAATGTCCCACGCACCTACAAACCTGTCTTAAAAGAAGGCAGCGCTAAAGAGCTTATGATAAAAATTGTCATGGAGCTTTCTAATGCAGAGGAAGTTATTTTAAAACTAGATCCTAGTGTGATTATGGCAAGTCGTGATTATGTGGATGCTATTAAAATTGAGCTTGAACTCAAAATTGAAACCTTGAAAGAAGAATTAAAAGCTTTGATTAACACCAAGGAAGACAAGGGTGTAGCGGCTAATTTGGATAAAGCTTTAAAAACAGAATTAACAAAGCTCATCAATAAAAAGGAAAATACAGGAACTGCCGCTTCTTTAGATGCACAATTAAGAGATGAATTAATAGCTTTAATCAATAAAAAAGAAAACATAGGCGTAGCAAAACAATTAGTGGATGCTTTAAAAGAAAAAATTCCTAGTCTAGCTTTATTGAATAATATAGAATTATTATCATTGATAGGTTTTGGTGTTTATCTTGATGGAGATCCTTTAACTAAGGCTCATGATATGAGAAGCAGAGTCAATTATACAAATACAACAGGGCTTACAATTCCTGTTACTATACATACTATACTATTGAGGGTGGAAGCAGATGTAGATGTGATTGTAAACAATAAAAAAATTACTACACTTAGACCAAATTCTCAAATTACATTAATATTAAAACCTAATGATATTTACTCAATTTTTACTTTAGCTAACCCAACAAATGTGTTGGTAGAAGCACGTCTTTTAAATCTTAATAGGAGCCATATATGAAATATTTTATAGACAAAAACGATAATAATCAAATTTATGCTTATGAGGATGAAGTGAGCGATGAGCAAATTAAAACAGGTTTAACGCCTATTAGCGAAGAAGAGTTTAACTCTTTAATAAATCCTCCTAAAAGCGAAGAAGAGCTTTTAAACGAGGCAAAAGAGTTAAAAATCAACGAGATTAATACAAAAAAAGAAAATATTCTAAATGGTGGATTTTCTTTTAAAGGTAAAATCTATCAAAGTTCTAATGAAGATCAGTTAAGAATTAATGGAGCAGTAACCAATGCTCTTGTTAATCCTAATTTAATTCCTTATATTGATTGGATTGCACTTGATAATTCAACTACAAGATTTAGCGTAGATGAGTTTAAACTCTTTGCAAGTAGCATGGCTTATTTTGTGCAAGAAACTATTTTTAAAGCAAGTGCTTTAAAAGAAAAAGCTAGAAATGTACAAAGCAAAGAAGAACTTGATTTAATTGTTTGGGAGAGTGAAAAATGACTAAAACAGAATTAAAAAGGGTTTGTGTAAAGCCCTATGATAAAGACAGATTTGAAGTAATTAGTGATTATGCTTTTTCTTTGCCAAATTATAAAGGCATTGTACCACAAGGCTTTAAAACGGATGGAGCAAGTATCCCACGCCTTTTTTGGTCTTTGTTTCCACCTTTTAAAAGCGAGTATTTTAGTGCTTGTGTGGTGCATGATTTTTTGTGCGAAAAAGCAAACTCTAGGGCTGATTACAAAATAGCTGATTTAGCATTAAAAGAAGCTATGACTTTGCTTGGATGTTCTAAGTTTAAAATCTTTGTATTTTATCATTCTTGCAATCTTTATCATGCAATAAA
>NZ_MJXM01000071.1:0-1186 GCF_001762775.1 Campylobacter sp. BCW_6464
AAAGGAGTGTATTAATGGCAAAAAGTGAATACTATACCATACTAACAAAAATTGGCATTGCTAAATTTATTGCCGCAAGAGCAAGTGGAAATGGTATCAATTTAAAAAGCTTTAAATTAAGTTCAAAAGTTATTTTACCCAGTGAAGAAATGCAAAGTTTAGAAGAGATTGTTTATGAAGCTAATATTAGTAGCAAAAGCGTGGATGAAAGCAATCCAAACTATGTGAATTTAATGTGTCATGTGCCAAGCAATGTAGGGGGATTTGAAGTTAATGCAGTAGGCGTTTATGATGAAGCAGGAGATTTGCTTGCAGTTGGAAATGTCCCACGCACCTACAAACCTGTCTTAAAAGAAGGCAGCGCTAAAGAGCTTATGATAAAAATTGTCATGGAGCTTTCTAATGCAGAGGAAGTTATTTTAAAACTAGATCCTAGTGTAATCATGGCAAGTCGTGATTATGTGGATGCTATTAAAGTGGAACTCAATCTTAAAATTGATGCTTTAACGCAAAAATATGATGCAGAGTTTAAAAAAGTATGGGATGAGTTTGCTAAATATCTTTTAGAAAATAAATTTAATACAGAAATTGCCAAATATGTTACTTTAGCTACTAATCAAACCATTACAGGAGCTAAAGACTTTACCAAACTACCTACAAGCTCTATAAAAGCTACAAATGACAATCAATTTGTAAATTTAGCTACCTTAAAAGAAAATCAACTCAATTTAAAAGATCCAGAACTTTTAGCATTGATAGGGTTTAATACCTATCTTGATGGAACTTCTTTACTTAAATCTCATTCTATGTCTAATAATGTGATATACACAAATACAACAGGAGGAAAAACACCTATTGCAATAAAAATTCAACAAATCGATAATGTAATCAGTCAAGCTAGTATTAGTATATACATAAATAATTCTTTAATAAAAAAAATAAATGCTATACAATACACTAATTCAACAGGTAAATATATTCCATTAACACATTATGAAGGTATTTTGAAACCAAATGACACATATAAAATAGAATTGTTTAATATTGTTATGGATAAGCCAAATATTGAGGCAACAATTTTAAATGTCAGATAAGGAGAAAAAATGAAATATTTTATAGACAAAAACAATAATAATCAAATTTATGCTTATGAGGATGAAGTGAGCAATGAGCAAATTAAAACAGG
>NZ_MJXM01000072.1:0-3518 GCF_001762775.1 Campylobacter sp. BCW_6464
ACACTAGGATCTAGTTTTAAAATAACTTCCTCTGCATTAGAAAGCTCCATGACAATTTTTATCATAAGCTCTTTAGCGCTGCCTTCTTTTAAGACAGGTTTGTAGGTGCGTGGGACATTTCCAACTGCAAGCAAATCTCCTGCTTCATCATAAACGCCTACTGCATTAACTTCAAATCCCCCTACATTGCTTGGCACATGACACATTAAATTCACATAGTTTGGATTGCTTTCATCCACGCTTTTGCTACTAATATTAGCTTCATAAACAATCTCTTCTAAACTTTGCATTTCTTCACTGGGTAAAATAACTTTTGAACTTAATTTAAAGCTTTTTAAATTGATACCATTTCCACTTGCTCTTGCGGCAATAAATTTAGCAATGCCAATTTTTGTTAGTATGGTATAGTATTCACTTTTTGCCATTAATACACTCCTTTTTGACTTCGCGGTTGAAATGAATTCACCCTTGCGACAAGGGATTTTATCCCCTTGACCCCTCTCTTGTGCTTTGCACTCTCTTTGAGAAAGGCTTCCCGACCCAAACACTGCGTGTTTGCCCCAAAAACATTTAAAATCATCTAATACACTCCTTTAAAATCAATATTAGTTCTTGTTATTTCACAAATAAAAACACCCATTGCATTTAAACTTGGTTTCTGATTGTTTTCAATTTGCGTGGTTTGAAAAGGTAAGATTTCTATAGTTTCTCCACTTATTTCTACACTAGCATTAAAACTATCATTTTTACTTTCAATCTCTATTTCAATTGCTTCTAAAACGCTTCTAACATTTTTAAAATCATAAATTAGTCTTTCTAAAGTATTAAGCGTTCTTTCATCAAAGCTAACATTAGTTGTGCTTACTTTAACTTTAAAAAAATAAGGCTTTCCACCATAATTAAACCACTCTTTAACCACTGCAGTAGGAAATACGGCTCTTAAAGCTTCTTTTATAGCCCAAGTTGTGCCGTTGTATCTATCTAAAAGCAAGGCTTTAGATATTAGCTTTCTTGCTTCTTTTTCATTTAAACCATCAATACTTACATCATAAGCATTGGCTAAAATTGGCAATAATCTTTCATCGCAATTTAGAGCTAGATTTGTGATACTAGCTAAATTTAAATCTTCAAATCTTGCCTTTGCACTTAAATCAATGGCTTTGCTTTGTTTTGGATGGTGGTTTAGTATTAGTGTATTCATAGCACCGCCTTTTTTATGCTATCACTTTGTGCAAACGAAGTTCGCCCAAAGTCGCTTTTACTGAAGGCTTCCCGACCCATTGCTACGCAATGCCCCTTCATAGTACTGCCTTTTCATAGCTAAGCAAAAAGCTAAGGGTTGCAAACTCATCATCAGCTATTATTATATTTTCTAAGGGCAAGTCTTTTAATTCTTGCTCTTCTTCATTTATGATTTTTTCTTTAATGCTTAAAATTTCGCTTTTATAAACTCCGTCCTGATGAAGACATTTGTAAATAAATCCCAGTGCTAAATCCACACTTAAATCAAAGTCCTTTTGCAAAGCATTAATCTTTTCACTTATTTCATTAGCACGGCTTAATTCTAAAAGCAAAAGTTTGGCATCTACGATAAACTCTCTTTTTTTAGCTAATTCTACATTTACTTCATCAGTTAAAGGTCTTCGCTCATCCGCACTTAAATACTCTTTAACCACATTAACGCTTAATTCATCTTCGCTTTTAATGATAACTCTTACTTTTCCTGCTCCATTGTTTAAAGCTTTTATGGAGGCTACTTTTGCACTTGCGCTTAAAGCGTGATAGATATAGCCTTTTTCACTTCCTGCGGTTGAAAAGCGATGTACACTCATTACAGCCCTTTCTCTTAAGGCTTCATCGCTTTCTTCACTGGCTCCACCACTAAAATATTCTAGTTGTTTAATCTTAGCCACAAAAGGCAGTGGGGTTTGTAAAAACTCGGTTTTACTTTCTTTGCTTTGAATAAATTCATCAAGTTCTAAAATACCTTGTGCTTTACTTTGCCCTTTTTTAATCACCACTTCTTCTTTTAAAGTGGCAAGGTCTGCTTTTTCATTTGAAAAAATTGCACCTTTTGGGATGATGACATCATAAGTAAGTAAGGTATTTAATTCAAACTCTACTTTAGCTGTGGGCTTAACCCCTTTAAGCCTTTGTATCAAATAGCCATTAGCTACTACATTATCTAAATCACTTCCCTTTGCATAATGAAGATAAGTTGCTTTTATACTCTCATTAATTCTTGCTCTTATTATCATTTCTCTATAAGCTAAAGCTTCTAAAATGGCTTTAAAAGGATCAGATTCTAAAAGCTCTACATTATCTTTTAAAAAGCTTTTAAAAAGTTCTTCATAGGCTTTTAAAAGCTTTTCATAATCAAGCTCTTCTATGATTTGTGGATAAGGGATATCCTTTAAAAAGCTTTGTTTAAAATAGCTATCATTTGCACTTAAAAGCTCACTCATTTGCCTAGCTCCATGGTTAAATCCCCATAATTTTCAAAAAGCAAGGTAATGCTTAATTTATTGTCTTTACACTCATTAAGTCTCACACCTTTTAGCTTTACTCTTTTTTCCCACTTTGAAATTGCTTCTGCAGTGTATCTAGTAAGCTTTATCTTAAAATCATCATCGATTTTTCTATCTATGAGTGTAAAAAGTAAAGAACCATATTCTGGTCTCATTACTCTTGAGCCTAAAGGAGTGATTAAAATGTCTTTGATACTTTCTTCGATGCTTACCATGTAATTCATTTTAATCCTTTGTAAAACTCAAAAATGTTTTCTAGCATTTGAGAAAATCCTAAAAATGTAAAAGCTATAAAAAAGCCTATAAAAATGCTTTTGATAAAAAAGTTTAGGTTTAAAAAAGCATAAAATGCCCCCATGCAAAAGAGCATAAAAAAGACTAATGAAAATAAAAGCAAAAATAATTCTTTCATAGTTTTTCCTATCTTGGCGAAGCTGTGGCACCACAAGTACAAGAATGGGTATGATTTGTTAAATCACCTTTGCTATCGCTTATATTTCCGCTAACTTGTAAATTGCCTATTAAGTTTAAATTTCCTTTTATGCTAAAAGTACCACTTGCCCCACCTTCGCCACTTGTAGAAATTGCTCCTGCAATTTGAGTATTACCATTTAAATTAATACTTGGAGCATTAAGCGTTATGGTATTAGCGTTTGTAGTATGATTTTTAGTATTTAAGGTGTTGTTTTGGTTATGGGTGATTTTATCTACACAAGTGATATTTATATTTTTAACCACATCAAGTTTTAAAGTGCTACTCTTAGAGTTGTATTCTAAATGCGTTCCATCTTCAAAATCTATATTAAAAGTATTCTCATCTGTGTTTTTTGCTCTATGTTTTTCTTGGTAAAGCCCACGCAAAATAACTCCACTATTTAAATCCCCACGCACAGGTATAACTAATACTTGCTCTCCTATTCTTAAAGGAGAAAAGCTCACTGCATAAGAATTAGCTAGACTTTGAAAAACACTTAAAAAATCCGTTACCAT
>NZ_MJXM01000073.1:0-7958 GCF_001762775.1 Campylobacter sp. BCW_6464
ATAAAAACACCCATTGCATTTAAACTTGGTTTCTGATTGTTTTCAATTTGCGTGGTTTGAAAAGGTAAGATTTCTATAGTTTCTCCACTTATTTCTACACTAGCATTAAAACTATCATTTTTACTTTCAATCTCTATTTCAATTGCTTCTAAAACGCTTCTAACATTTTTAAAATCATAAATTAGTCTTTCTAAAGTATTAAGCGTTCTTTCATCAAAGCTAACATTAGTTGTGCTTACTTTAACTTTAAAAAAATAAGGCTTTCCACCATAATTAAACCACTCTTTAACCACTGCAGTAGGAAATACGGCTCTTAAAGCTTCTTTTATAGCCCAAGTTGTGCCGTTGTATCTATCTAAAAGCAAGGCTTTAGATATTAGCTTTCTTGCTTCTTTTTCATTTAAACCATCAATACTTACATCATAAGCATTGGCTAAAATTGGCAATAATCTTTCATCGCAATTTAGAGCTAGATTTGTGATACTAGCTAAATTTAAATCTTCAAATCTTGCCTTTGCACTTAAATCAATGGCTTTGCTTTGTTTTGGATGGTGGTTTAGTATTAGTGTATTCATAGCACCGCCTTTTTTATGCTATCACTTTGTGCAAACGAAGTTCGCCCAAAGTCGCTTTTACTGAAGGCTTCCCGACCCATTGCTACGCAATGCCCCTTCATAGTACTGCCTTTTCATAGCTAAGCAAAAAGCTAAGGGTTGCAAACTCATCATCAGCTATTATTATATTTTCTAAGGGCAAGTCTTTTAATTCTTGCTCTTCTTCATTTATGATTTTTTCTTTAATGCTTAAAATTTCGCTTTTATAAACTCCGTCCTGATGAAGACATTTGTAAATAAATCCCAGTGCTAAATCCACACTTAAATCAAAGTCCTTTTGCAAAGCATTAATCTTTTCACTTATTTCATTAGCACGGCTTAATTCTAAAAGCAAAAGTTTGGCATCTACGATAAACTCTCTTTTTTTAGCTAATTCTACATTTACTTCATCAGTTAAAGGTCTTCGCTCATCCGCACTTAAATACTCTTTAACCACATTAACGCTTAATTCATCTTCGCTTTTAATGATAACTCTTACTTTTCCTGCTCCATTGTTTAAAGCTTTTATGGAGGCTACTTTTGCACTTGCGCTTAAAGCGTGATAGATATAGCCTTTTTCACTTCCTGCGGTTGAAAAGCGATGTACACTCATTACAGCCCTTTCTCTTAAGGCTTCATCGCTTTCTTCACTGGCTCCACCACTAAAATATTCTAGTTGTTTAATCTTAGCCACAAAAGGCAGTGGGGTTTGTAAAAACTCGGTTTTACTTTCTTTGCTTTGAATAAATTCATCAAGTTCTAAAATACCTTGTGCTTTACTTTGCCCTTTTTTAATCACCACTTCTTCTTTTAAAGTGGCAAGGTCTGCTTTTTCATTTGAAAAAATTGCACCTTTTGGGATGATGACATCATAAGTAAGTAAGGTATTTAATTCAAACTCTACTTTAGCTGTGGGCTTAACCCCTTTAAGCCTTTGTATCAAATAGCCATTAGCTACTACATTATCTAAATCACTTCCCTTTGCATAATGAAGATAAGTTGCTTTTATACTCTCATTAATTCTTGCTCTTATTATCATTTCTCTATAAGCTAAAGCTTCTAAAATGGCTTTAAAAGGATCAGATTCTAAAAGCTCTACATTATCTTTTAAAAAGCTTTTAAAAAGTTCTTCATAGGCTTTTAAAAGCTTTTCATAATCAAGCTCTTCTATGATTTGTGGATAAGGGATATCCTTTAAAAAGCTTTGTTTAAAATAGCTATCATTTGCACTTAAAAGCTCACTCATTTGCCTAGCTCCATGGTTAAATCCCCATAATTTTCAAAAAGCAAGGTAATGCTTAATTTATTGTCTTTACACTCATTAAGTCTCACACCTTTTAGCTTTACTCTTTTTTCCCACTTTGAAATTGCTTCTGCAGTGTATCTAGTAAGCTTTATCTTAAAATCATCATCGATTTTTCTATCTATGAGTGTAAAAAGTAAAGAACCATATTCTGGTCTCATTACTCTTGAGCCTAAAGGAGTGATTAAAATGTCTTTGATACTTTCTTCGATGCTTACCATGTAATTCATTTTAATCCTTTGTAAAACTCAAAAATGTTTTCTAGCATTTGAGAAAATCCTAAAAATGTAAAAGCTATAAAAAAGCCTATAAAAATGCTTTTGATAAAAAAGTTTAGGTTTAAAAAAGCATAAAATGCCCCCATGCAAAAGAGCATAAAAAAGACTAATGAAAATAAAAGCAAAAATAATTCTTTCATAGTTTTTCCTATCTTGGCGAAGCTGTGGCACCACAAGTACAAGAATGGGTATGATTTGTTAAATCACCTTTGCTATCGCTTATATTTCCGCTAACTTGTAAATTGCCTATTAAGTTTAAATTTCCTTTTATGCTAAAAGTACCACTTGCCCCACCTTCGCCACTTGTAGAAATTGCTCCTGCAATTTGAGTATTACCATTTAAATTAATACTTGGAGCATTAAGCGTTATGGTATTAGCGTTTGTAGTATGATTTTTAGTATTTAAGGTGTTGTTTTGGTTATGGGTGATTTTATCTACACAAGTGATATTTATATTTTTAACCACATCAAGTTTTAAAGTGCTACTCTTAGAGTTGTATTCTAAATGCGTTCCATCTTCAAAATCTATATTAAAAGTATTCTCATCTGTGTTTTTTGCTCTATGTTTTTCTTGGTAAAGCCCACGCAAAATAACTCCACTATTTAAATCCCCACGCACAGGTATAACTAATACTTGCTCTCCTATTCTTAAAGGAGAAAAGCTCACTGCATAAGAATTAGCTAGACTTTGAAAAACACTTAAAAAATCCGTTACCATATCTCCAATAGCAACCTTAGCTTTACCTTCTTTAATGTCGCAAATGATGCCAAGTTCGTTCATTTTAAAACCTTTGAAATAATTAAATCACTATTATCACTAAGCCATTCACAAACTGCTTCATTGGTGCTTGCTAACTCAATAATAGAATCAATAGTTTTTTTACAAGTTTGTAAATTTAAAGCCTTAACATCTACTTTTTGTGGAGCTTTAATAGTCCAATAAGTTTTAGCGTATTTATTTAAAGCTTCTAAAGTATCAATATCAAGCTCATTTTTACTAGCGCTTTCTAAAAACCTCTCAAACTCACCAATCAATGCGTTTAAAAACATAGCTTCTTTATTTTCTAAATCTTTTTCATCTCTTAAAGCGGCTAATTTTAAACTCTCCCAATCAATACCCTTGCTAAAATCATCTTTTTTCATACAGTATATACCCTGTCTGCTAAGACCTGTTAAAACACATATATCTTTGATACTTTTTCCTTGTATGAAAAGACTTTTAGCAAGTTCTTTTTTGCTCATATTTTTCCTTTAGAATTATTGCTTGAAATTATATTTTTTTATTTTTTTAAAATCAGTCTATATATACTTTAAATAGGTGGTTTAAAAGCATTTTTTATCTTATGATTATGCGAAAAAATAAAGGCTTTTGATGCGTGATTTATTATTAGAGCTTAATACAAAACTCACAAATGAAAAAGTAAAAATTTCTCCTATTGGAATAGCCAAAGGACTTGATGGGAGAGTATTTAAGATAGATGGGGAAAAATTAATCAATAATATACAAAAAAATGGACTTGATATAGCGTTAAATCTTAATCATCAAGGAGGAGAAGCTTATGGCTGGTTTGATAGAAATTCATTAGAGTTAAGAGAAGATGGCATTTATGCAAGTCTTGAGTTAACGCCCAAAGGGAAAGAACTTGTTGAAAATAAGGCTTTTAGATATTTAAGCCCTGAATATTATGTGGATGATGATAAAAATGTTATTCATTTAGACGCCATGGGACTTGTAAATCAGCCCAATCTTTTAAACAGGGCTTTAAATAAAGCTAGGTCATTAATCAATAGCACCAAAAATTCAAAGTTAAGCACCCCACGAAGTGGGACAGAAGCTAAAAAAGGCAAGGTCGAGCATGGTCTTCAGGTGGGTGCAGGGAGTGAAACTCCCACTCGCAAGGATGACTTTAGTTCATCCGCGAAATTAAAAAAAGAAAGGAATACAATGAACGAAGAAGAATTAGAAGAATTACAAAAATTAGCCGAGCAAGTAGAAGAACAAGCTGAAAATGTAGAAGAATCCGTACAAGAGACAGAAGATTGTGTAGGTGAAGGTGAAAATCCAGACAGCGAGTTAGAAACTTTAAGACAAGAAAATGAAGAGTTAAAAGCACAAATTGCAGAACTTAAAGCAAAACTTGAAACTGCTTTAAACAAAAATGAAGAAACAGAGATTGAGCTTAATAAAAAACGCCTTGATTCTCTTTTGCAAAATGGACTCATTTTACCAAATCGCTATCAAAAAGCTCTTAATATGAAAGGCAGGGTTTTAGAAGATTATCTTGATGTTTGCAAAAAAGAAGCAAATATTGTTTTAGGTAAAAAAGAACTTAATTTTACAAACAAAAGAAAAGAACTTAATGCTTATGAGGCAAAAGTTTTTAAACAACTTGGAATCAAAGGAGGCAAATAATGGCTTTTACAGAATTAAGCACTGCTTACATGCAAGCAGTGAATAAGGGATTTTCAACCATTTTTAATAATGCTCTTGAAGGTGGAAATAAAGATTATGAAAAATTTGCAATGGTAACCAATGCAAATTCTTTGGTTGTAGAATATCAATTTTTAGCATCTTTACCAAAAATGCGTGAATGGATAGGCGATCGTCAATTTAGCAAACTTAAGGGTCAAGGTTATACTATCACTAAAAAAGATTGGGAAAGTTCCATTGAAGTACCACGAGATGTAATAACTTACGATAATTTAGGAATAATAAGACCACAAATTGAAATGTTAGCTTACGAAGTACAAAATCATTATAGTGATCTTATTTTTACACTTTTAGAGCAAAATCAAACTTGCTTTGATGGAAAAGCATTTTTTGCAAATGATCACGATATTGGTGGTGTGAGTTTTTCAAATCTTGGAGATAAAAAATTAAGTGCTGCAAGTCTTATGGAGGCTAGAAAAAACATGCGTGCACTGACTAATGAAAGCGGACGCACTTTAAATATCAATCCTGCTCTTTTGGTTGTACCATTAAGCTTGGAAGCAAAAGCACTCGAGATTGTAAATAGCGATTTAATCAATGGTTCAAGCAATGTTTTTAAAGGCGTTGTAGAAGTATTTACAAGTCCAAATTTAAGCGATCAAGACGCTTGGTATTTAATTGACAATACCAAACCAATCAAACCTTTAATTTTGCAAATCAACAAAGGAGCTGAGTTTGTTGCTAAAGATAATCCTACTGATGAAGCTGCTTTTATGCGTAAGACTTTCCAATATGGAATCGATAGCGAAGACAATGCAGGTTATGGACTGTGGCAATTAGCTTATAAATCAAGCGGAAAGGCAGAATAATGGACAATATAGTTTCAGCTAATAAACTTAGAAATCAAAATGCAATTTTAAATCCAAAAGAAAATGACGATCAAAAAGCTTTGTTTTTAAAGGAAAAGCAAGAGTTTGAAAAAGAAAAAGCTTTGTTTTTAAAGGAAAAGCAAGAGTTTGAAAAAGAAAAAGCTTTGTTTTTAAAGGAAAAACAAAAGACTTTAGAAGAAAATGAAGAAACTATAATAAATGAGTCTTTAAAAAACAAAGAAACAAAAAAAGGAAAACAAGATAAATGATAGCCTTGCTTTCTCCTCCTAAAATGCTAGCTCTTACTTTAAAAGAGTTAGCACTGATGAAAAGAGCACAACAAAACTTAGCAAATATCGATGAAATTACAAGAGAAGTAGTAGCTAAAGCAGCAAAAGATGCAGATGATATTTGCAAAAATAAAGATATTGCTGATTTTATTTGGGAGGATTTTGCATACATTCGCATAAAAATTTATCTTAAAATCGTCTTAGATGATGAAGATAAAATCCTTCTAGATAATGCTTTAAAACGAATTGAAAATGCACCTTTGATTGATAAAGAAGGAAATTTAAGCTCTTTAAGACTTAAAATTATGCAAAGAAAGGACAGGTTTTAGCTTTTTAAGGCAAGACTTTAAGGAGTAAAAGGCGAGGTCGGGCGTGGCCTTCAGGTGGGTTAAGGGAGCGTAGCTCCTTATCGCAAGGATGAATTCATTTCATCTGCGAAGTTAAAAAGGACAGGTTTTGACTTTAGATAGTGTTAGCAAAGATTTATTAAAGCATTTTAATGCGATAGGCATAGCAAATTACGAAGATGTCAAACAAGGCGGACTTTATCTAATGCTTGAAAGCCTAACAAGTATTAATCATCATAAAGATAGTGTGAATTTTTCATTGATTTTTAGTTCTCATACTTTTAATAAAGATAAAGATTCTTTGATTAAAAAAATAGATGAATTAAGACTAAAACTTTTTGAATTTGATACAAGCAAAAAGCTTTTAAGTAGTATCGAAAGTGGTTTTATAAGCAGTTCTTTATTTGCTTATAGGCTTAAATTTAATATAGAAATTTTTTCAAAACCAGAAGGAGAAGAAGAAAATGAAAAATAACCCTTATTTTAAAGAAAGCGAATTTAAATGTAAATGCGGCAAATGTGAATTGCCTCAAAATGTACCAAGTGATGAGCTTATAGACATTCTTTGTGAAATCAGAGAACATTACAATGCTCCTGTTATTATAAATAGTGGATATCGCTGCAAAGAGCATAATGCAGAGATTGGTGGAGCCCCTAAAAGCCAACACACTATAGGAAGTGCAGCGGACTTTGTGGTTAAAGGAGTTAAAACAGAAGAAGTTCATCAATATGTTTTAAACACCTATGGCGAAAGAGGTTTAGGGATTGCTATAAAACATAATTTTAATGATCCTTATGCTGGGTTTGTACATTTAGACACTAGAGGCAAAAAAGCAAGATGGACTTATCCATAAGGAAAAGATTGTGTTTAGTTTTATTTTATCAAGGTTTTTAAGTCCTTCAAAAATAGCTTTTTTTGTTCTAATTGCTCTTTGTGGTTTTTTATATTTAAAAAACAATGCTTTAGCTTTAGAAAATGAAAATCTAAAACTTAAAGCTTTGCATTTTAACAATGAAATCAATGTTTTTAAAGATAAATTAGCCCAGCAAAATAAAGCTATTGATAAATTAAAACTTGATTTAAAGCCCAAAGAGACTTTAAAAGAAGTTTTAAAAGTGGATAAGGTTTTTATTAAAGATAAAAGCTGTGAGAGTGAACTTAAAGCTTATAAAGAATTATTTAATATTTTAGGAGCAAAAAAGTGAATGATAAAATGAGAATTTTCCTATTAATTATACCTTTTGTTTTTTTAAGCGCTTGTGCTTCTAAAGATATTTTGATTAAAACTGAAATCAAAGAAGTTAAAGTTCCTATTAAATGCCCTTTAAAACTTCCTTTAAAGCCTTTAGACAAACAAGACTTAGAAAGTGCTAAAGAAATCTCTAAGTATTACTTAGAAGTTGAAAATATAGCCAAGCTTTGCACAGGAGAGAAAGATGAAAGAAAATAATAAAATGATAAATCAAAAAAGCATTGCAAAAGATCTTCTTATAGCTCTTTTGTTTTCAACTTTTGCATTAGCTTTATTATATTTATTTGAAATTTTTACAAGGAACTAGCAATGAAATTAGAAGATATATTTGTATATATGGTTTTAATGATAGTAAGCTTTATAGCTGGACTTGTAGGAATTGTAACAAAAAATAAATTAAGCAAAGCTCTTAATTTAAAAGGTAAATTTACACTCTTTTTAAAAGGTATGCTAGGTTCTATGTTTGTAGCATATCTAGTTTTTGAAATTGTAAATTATCTTAATTTTGGCATAAAACTTAGCGTTGCAGTGGGCGGTTTTGCAGCTTATATGGGGACAGATGCATTGCTTAAAATTGAGCAACTTGTAGAAAAG
>NZ_MJXM01000074.1:0-1113 GCF_001762775.1 Campylobacter sp. BCW_6464
CCAACTTAATTTTTTGCGTTTTTCTTCTGTGCTATAACATTTAAATAAATAAGCTTGCAATAAACAAGGAAGTATAAAAAATGTGATTGTAAAAAAAAACATAGTTATACAAGTCAAAAATCCAAAATAATTATATGCTTTATATTCTTGCGGTGACAATTCTTTAGCTTCTAGAGAGCTAAGTAATGCAAGATCCCTAGAAGTTTCAATACCATAGGTAAGATAAAATATGATAACAATAGCCATAAAAAAGATAATAAAATATACTAAAAAATAAGATTTTACAAATTCTTTTATGTTAATTCTCATCCAATAATTTAAAATAGAAAAGGCAATAAGAACACTTAAAGTTGTAAGATAAAATTTTATATTAGTAAAAGCAAGAATAAATCCAAATAAACCCCAAAAAATAGAAAATGTAATATCTTCTCCCATTTAAACTCCTGTATTATAAAGCACATTATAAGCTTTATCTTTAAAATCAAGTTTAGTGATAAAATCTTTACTATAAAGTCTAAAATCCAAACCATAAGGAGTGAATTTTTGATAGTCTTTAAAGATTTTCATATACCACATACACACTTGCAATTAATATAATAATATTGCATAAAAACCCTATAAACCAACTTAATTTTTTGCGTTTTTCTTCTGTGCTATAACATTTAAATAAATAAGCTTGCAATAAACAAGGAAGTATAAAAAATGTGATTGTAAAAAAAAACATAGTTATACAAGTCAAAAATCCAAAATAATTATATGCTTTATATTCTTGCGGTGACAATTCTTTAGCTTCTAGAGAGCTAAGTAATGCAAGATCCCTAGAAGTTTCAATACCATAGGTAAGATAAAATATGATAACAATAGCCATAAAAAAGATAATAAAATATACTAAAAAATAAGATTTTACAAATTCTTTTATGTTAATTCTCATCCAATAATTTAAAATAGAAAAGGCAATAAGAACACTTAAAGTTGTAAGATAAAATTTTATATTAGTAAAAGCAAGAATAAATCCAAATAAACCCCAAAAAATAGAAAATGTAATATCTTCTCCCATTTAAACTCCTGTATTATAAAGCACATTATAAGCTTTATCTTTAAAATCAAGTTTAG
>NZ_MJXM01000075.1:0-3093 GCF_001762775.1 Campylobacter sp. BCW_6464
AGGAAAAGGACGCGGTGGTAAAACCCTTCAAATCTGGTCTAAACCTTTAAATAAGGAAGAAACACAGCTAGTAGAGCAAGGTTTTAACATAGAAGATATAAGCAATACTACTACTATAACTCCTAAAACAACACAAGAAGCTTTAAGCAAAGCATTAAATGATGATGTTTTGCTTAAAAATTCTAAAGCCTTGCAAGTGCAAAACACTGACAAAACCAAACTTAGCGAAAATCAAATACAAATAAACAAAGATAGCTTAAGTCTCTTTGCAAAAGCCAGTTCTAAAAAGCAAAATTTAGCCTTACAAAAAGCTGCTGTGGTTAAAGAATGGCTCCATGCTAAAGGCAAGATAAGCACAAATGATTTTATAAATTACATTAACGCTAAAAAAATCTATGAGTTTAAACTCACACAAAACAAACTCTTTGCTTGGCAAAAAGAATACTTAGCAAACGGACTTGATGCTTTAATAGATAAAAGAGAAAATAAAAAAGATGATGCCATTAGTGCTCTTGGTATAAAAGAGCTTTTTATAAATACCTTACTTGCTCAAAAAGGAAGGCTTAATGCTTCTAATATCCACAGAGTGCTAAATTATGAATTAGCAAAAAATGGCAAGTTAGATTTAAAAGATTTTCTAGGCAAAAAAGATGAATTTATAAGCTATGAGTGTGTTTTAAGAAGTATGAAAAAATACTTAAAAGAAAACAAACTCATAAAAAATATCATCTTGCATGGCGAAGATGGAGCTATAAGCAGACATCTACCAGCACTTGGTGTGAGTAATTGGAAAGTTTCTACTATCAATGAAATCGTAGAAATTGATGCAAGTCCGCTTGATGCTATTTGTAAAGTAGATTTTATCAATGAAACTTATGGGCTAAAAGGCGATGAGTGCTCTTGGCATAAACGCTACACTATAATATCATTAATCGATACTTATAGTGGTGTGGCTAGCTTTTATCTAGGCTTTAGTGAAGATAGTTTAAGCATAGCAAGAGCCATTGCAAAATACATCAGCACTTATGGTGTGCCAAAATGCATACACTCAGATAATGGCAAGGCATTTTTAAGTAAAAATGTCAAAGCTCTTTTAGAGAGATTAAACATTGATTATAAAGCGATGCCAGCTTACAGTGGCTGGAGTAAGCCTTATGTAGAAAATAAATTCAAAGATTTACAAAACTCACTCACTGCAAACTTAGTTGGATACATAGGATCTAATGTTAAAGAAAGACAGGCCATTGAGTTTTTTTATTCTAAAAAAGAAAGAAGACTTAAAAAAGGCTATAAAACTAATCAAAGAAGACTTAAAACACTTGAGTATATGAGAGAGTGCATTGATGATTATAGTGCGTATTTTATGAATAACAAATGGCTTGACCGACTAGGTGCCACTCCAAAAGAAAGTTTTGAAGCAAAGATTAGCGATGCCATTAGTATAGATGAGCTTAGCCTTAGTATGTATTTAGGCGGTGAATTAAAACTTAGAAAGGTGCTAAATAAAGGATTAAGTCTTAATGGCACTCTTTTTTATAATCCAAAATTATACACCCATGAAGAAGTGTTTGTGTGTGAAAATCTTAATAATCAAAATGAAATCTTTTGCTTTGATAAACAAAAAGAACTTATTTGTGTAGCAAACAACTTAGATTTAGAACTTGGAGTAAGCATTGAAGAAGCTAAAGTTGCTAGAAAACTTGTAAATAGAGCCATAAAAGCAAATAAAGACAAAATCGATGAGCAAAGAATGATTTTAGAAAAGAATATGGAAAAGTATTTAGCTCTTGGCAAGGAAAAACTAGAAAAAGTCAAAGCTCCAAAAACAAAAGCTAGTAACAACGCTAAAAAAGAACTTGAATTTTCAAAAGCCCTTGTTAGCAATGGTGATTTTGAACATTTGAGTACAAAAGTTATAAAAGATACCAAATGCAAAATTCCAAAATGGGAAAATGCTGCCAAAAAGGCAGGGTATTAAAAGTCTTTAAAAGCTTTTAAAGTCTATTTAACACGCTTTGAAAGTTTTTAAAAGCTTTTAAAAAAGCTTAAAAACAAAAGGATTTATATGCAAGAACTAAGCAAAGAATTAGAATGCTTTTTAGAGCAAAGCGGTATGAAGCCAAGTGCATTGGCAAGAGCGATTGGTGCGAGTGCTTCTTTAATCTCACAGATTAAAAGTGCAAGCTATAAAGGTGATGTGGCTTTATGGAGTAAAAAGATAAGAGATTTTATCGCTAATCACAAAGATAAGCAAAATGAAAAACCTAAAAAAGAACAACTTTTTAGAAGCCGTGATTTTTCTATGGCTACTTTTGTAATGAGCGAAGCGGTAAATGAAAAAGAAATCGCACTTATTTTTGGAGAAGCAGGAACAGGAAAAACCACTATTATAAACGAGTTTATTAAAACCAGACCACAAAGTATTTTAATAGAGGCAACTTGTCATACAAGTGTGGGTGTAATGCTTGATGAGCTTTTAAATGCTCTTAAAATCGAAGCAAATAGCAACAATGCTTCAAAACTAAAAGCAATTGCAAGATTTTTAAAGACCAATGAAAAGATTTTAATCGTAGATGAAGCCGAATATCTACCACTAAAGGCTTTGGAGGATTTAAGACGCATTGCGGATTTTGCTAGAGTGCCTCTTATTTTAGTAGGAACTGAGATTTTATACAAAAACCTAATGGGTAAAAACAAAGAGCTTAAACAACTTTACTCAAGGATTTGTGGTAAATGGATGATGAGAGGACTTAGCAAGGAAGAAAGTGATGAGTTTTTTGGCAAGGGCTATTTTAAATTTAGCAATGGTAATTTTAGAAGCTCTGCAAAGCTTTTAAAAAAGGCCTTAAGACTTGCAGAACTTGAAGAGTGCGAAATCAATGATGAGTTATTAACTAGTGCAAGCGAGATGGTTATATTATGAGTTTTGAAGAGATAGCTAAAGAACTTAATCTTAGCGTGACACGCGTTCATCAAATCTATACTGAAGCTCTTAGAAAGTTAAAGAGTCCTAAAAATAAAGACAAGTGGATGGCTATCTTTGAAACGATTGACTTAATCAAAAAAGAAAAAGCAAAGAAAGAAAACTTAATA
>NZ_MJXM01000076.1:0-38103 GCF_001762775.1 Campylobacter sp. BCW_6464
GTAGAAGTATTACTTATATCTGCTTGTTTATATTTTAGAGTATAAATAGAGTTTTTAAATTCACTTGATATATCATAATTAGGAGAACTTGTTTTACTACTTATACTAAAATTAGTGTTATTGCTAGTATTTGTTGTATTAGTAGAATTTAATACTTCACTTCTTGCTAGAGTTTGTGAATTTGCATTTTGAATTTCATTTAACTTACTAGCATTTTGTTTTAAAAAAGCATTAGCAAAACTTATTTTAGAATTTTCTTTACTTTCTTTATTAGCTTTTGCTTGTGAAAGTATAGAATTATAGTTTGAGTTATCATTGATGCTAAAGATACTCATATTAATTCCTTGATTTAGATTTTTCTGCCTTCAATCTAAATATATTAAAATAATATAAGCAAGATCTGTTCCGTTTTGGGGTGAAAAGAAAATATTTATCACACCAAAGGTAAGGTAAAATAAAAATTCTTAGGATCACTTTGAAAACTTAACTCTCCCTTATGAGCGTTTATGATTTCTTTAGAAAGAGACAAGCCAAGCCCATTGCCTTTAAGTTTTGTTGTTTTAAAAGCTTCAAAAACCAATTTCTCATCTTTTATTTCACAACCATTATCATACACTCTGATGCATATTTTTTCATTATCACAACTTGCTAAAATTTTAATCATAGGCTTTTCACATTCGCTTTCTTCTATCGCATCAATAGCATTATAAATCAAATTTTGCAAAACCAAACCAAGAAGAGCTTTATCAGCACAAATCTGCTTATCCAAAAAAGATATTTCAAAGTCTATTTGAGAAGTAAAATTATAAGAGTTAATGGCACTTTCACACTCTTCTTTTAACTCTAAAAGATTAAAATTTAAAGCATTGATGTGCACACCCTTAGTAAAAAGTAAAGTTGAATTTACGATACGCTCTACTCTAGCAATAGCCTTTTGGATTTCAAGAACTATATGCTTATTTTTAAGCTCACTACGAGCAAAAAGGGTTGAAGCAAGTAAAGATATAGATCCAATAGGATTTCTTATCTCATGTGCCAAATGAGCCGCCACACTGCCCATGCTTGCAAGCCTTTCATTGCGTTTTTCATCGCTAATATCTATAGCTGAAACTATAGTTTTTTCATTATGTGCTATGATTTTTACCGCATAAAACCTACCTTCAAATTCAAGCTCATCACGAATTTTATCCAGACTAATGATACTAAGTAATTTTGGATTTTTCAAGGCTTCTTGATTTTGTAAAATAATATTTTTTTCTTTATCTAAAATCCAAAGTGCACTAGGCAACACCTCTATAATCTCATCAACCATTGCGCGTAAGGAATTATAGTTTTCATTTAAAGTTTTGTATTCATTTTCTATTACATAAGTTTGTTCTATAAGACTTTCTAAGCCTTTTTGTAGGGTTTCTTTTTCATTTGAGTCTAAACTTTTTAAAATACTTTCATTCATTTATCATTCCTCTAATAAAATCTTAAAATCATTCAAATCAAGTAAAAGCAAATTCTGTTCACATATTTTATCAAATTCCTTGCTAAAACCATTTTTTGAGATTATAATGTAATAATTTGGAGCCAAATTTAAAGACTTTGCTTTTGATTTTAAAAGATTTAAAATATTTTTACAAATTTTTTTATTTTTAAATTTAACTTCTCCGACAAAACATAAATTTTCATCTTGATAATAAAGATCAAGTTCTAAATTCTTATCCCAGTAACTTTGCACTCCATTGATATTGAATTTTTTCTCAAGCAATTCTCTAGAAAGTTGTTCAAAACAAAAACTTTGATAAAGTTCAAATTTTTCTTTAATGCATTCTAAAACTTCTTTATAACGATTTTGCAAAATAAGCTTTTCATTGGGCTTTAAAAAATAAAAAAAGAAACGAATAAAATGGTTGCTAAATATAATCTTATCTTGGACAACATAAGATCTTAGTTCTTTTTTGATTTTTTGTCTTTTATCTTTTATTTTTTTAGCTTCCTTACTATACTCAAGTTTTATTATACCTGTTTCTAAAAGATATTTAAGTGTAGATAAAGCTTTAAAATGCTGAATTTTTCTATTGATAGAAAAACGCTTGCGATTGTTTTTAGCTAGTAAAGTAAGAGCGTAAGAACTTGTTTCATCCAAGGCGAAATAACTTTTAATTTTTAGATAATCATCAAGCAAAATTTGCTCTATATTTGCAAATACATCATCTTCAAAATTTAAAATGTTTAATTTTTCAAAACCTTCAAACACACTATAAAAATCAAAAAGCTTGCTTAAAGACAAATTCTTATGCAAATCTACAAAGTTCTTAAATTTTATATTTTTCCTTTTATAAAGCATTTTTATAGTATAATTTTAACAAATTTTTATAAGGATTGTATTTGCAAATTTCAGATTTAAAAAAAGAATTGATCTTAAAAAAAGGTATTTTGCATTTTGACTTCACAGCAAGTGCTTTAGCTCTAAAATGTGTAGAAAAAGAAATTTCAAAAATTCTTCCAACCTATGCAAACACACATTCTGATAGCTCTTTGAATTCTTTTAAAACTCAACAAATTTACGAACAAGCAAGAAAAGATATAAAAAAAAGTTTATCATTAGATGAAAATTTTGCCCTTATAGCCTGCGGAACAGGATCAAGCAGTGCTATTAAAAAATTTCAAGAATTGATCGGCATTTACATTCCTCCTCTTGTAAAAGAAAGATATTTTACGCAAATTGATAAAAATACCTTACCTTTAGTTATCGTAGGGCCTTATGAGCATCATTCTAATGAACTTTCATTTCGAGAAGGCTTGTGTGAATGCATTAGAATTCCCTTAGATAAAAATGGAGAAATTGATTTTGATTTTCTAGAAAAAACTTTACAAAAAAACAAAAAAAGAAAAATAATCGCTAGCTTTTCTTTGGCTTCAAATGTTACTGGGATATTAAGTGATTATAAACGCATTTCTGAAATGGTTCGTAAATTTAAAGGGATAGTTGCTTTTGATGCATCTAGTTTCATTCCCTATAAAAACATATCTTGCCAATACTATGATGCGTTGTTTATAAGTTCTCATAAATTAATCGGTGGTATTGGTGGTTCTGGACTTTTAGCCATCAAAAAAGATCTTTGTGGAAACAAGCCTAGCTTTGCAGCAGGTGGAACTGTGGGCTATGTTTCTCGCACTTCACAATGCTACCTTTGCAATGAAGAAGCTTTAGAAGAAGGAGGAACACCTGGAATTTTACAACTCATTCGCGCTAGCTTAGCTTTTAAAATCAAAGATTCTATAGGGATTAAAAATATAGAAAAAAAAGAAGAAATTCTAAAAGATTATTTTTTTGAAAAACTAAAAACTATACCTAATTTAATTTTATATGCAAAGAATTTAAAAACCCGATTGCCTATTTTTGCTTTCAATATCAAAGGAATTTCTCCTTTTGATATCGCTTACGAACTTAGTAAAAAATACCACATAGAAACACGCGCTGGATGTGCTTGTGCTGGGCCTTATGGTCATGATTTGCTAGGCTTAAAAGATAATCAAAAACTTAAAACAAAACCAGGCTGGTTAAGAATAAGTTTGCATTATACGCATGAAAAAGAGGATATTGATTATTTTTTTAATGCTTTAAATAAAACTATAATAAAATTATCACATTAAAATATTATAGTTTTATTATTATATATAAAAATTCTATCTTCAAAAGCCAAATCAAGTGCTTTTGAAAGAACATCTTTTTCTATATTTCTACCTGTTTGCTGCATATCTTGCCAAGTAAATTCATGGTTTACAGGCGAAACAGCTTGAGTGATAATAGGACCTTCATCAAGATTATTATTTACAAAATGTGCCGTAGCTCCAATTATTTTAACCCCTCTTTCAAAAGCTTGTTTATAAGGATTTGCTCCTATAAATGCAGGCAAGAAAGAATGGTGAATATTTATAATCCTACCTTCAAAATGCTTAACAAAATCAGGAGATAAAATTCGCATATATTTTGCCAAAACCAAATAATCAAATTTATATTGTTCAAGACATTTTAAAATCTGATTTTCTTGCTCTTTACGATCTAAATTTTCAGCACTGATAAAATGATAAGGAATTTCAAATTTCTCAACTAAATCCTTTAAAGAGTTGTGATTTGAAATTACAGCTTTGATATTTGCCTCAAGTTCGTTACTATAATGCTTTATTAGCAAATCTCCCAAACAATGACTTTCTTTAGTAGCAAAAACAACAATATCTTTTTTTCTCTTCTCGCAAAGCTCTATCAAGGCTTCTTGTCCAAGCATAGCCTCAAGCGTTCCTATAAAAGCTTCTTTATCAAACTCAGCTTCTAAAAGAGCACGAAAAAAAAACATTCCTTCGCCTACAAATTCATCGTTTTTTACTATATTGATATGATATTTAAAAATAACATCAGAAATTCTATAGATTAAACCTTTTTGATCTTTGGTGCAAATTTTTAATACAGAAATCATTTAGCTAAACCTTTTATATATTCTTTTAATTCATTCTCTCTTGCTTCTTGAATCTTTAAACCAAGAATTTTACCACAAAATCCAGCATTTATGAAATCTTTTGCTAAAATTTTACTTTCAAACTTATTCTCATAAAGTCTTAATCTTTTAGCTTGCTCAATACGCTTTTTACTCCAAAGTCCAAGCCATTCCTTCAAAGGCATTTCAAAAGCAATTTTTGCTAGTTCAAAATCACTTATATCATCAAGATAAAAAGCTTGATTTGCGTATTTTAGGTATTCTTTTTTAAGTTTGGTTCTTTTAAAAAATATATCTTTTTCTAAATTAAAAAAATTCAAATACAAATACAAGAATAAAGCATCGCTTTTTACAAATTCTCTACTTTGTCTGAGTAAATTTTGAAATTCCAAACTCTTAAAAACACTCTCAAACCCAAAAATCTGTTTTTCTAAGTCAAGTTCTTGCAAATATCTATAGCCAACATCAAGCCTAGGGCTTTTAAAGAATTTATAAAGCTCCGCATTGATCCTATCTTTGCTAAGATCAGTTATATCCATACTTTGCATCAATTTCAAGCTTTCACTAGTTATCTTAAAGTTAAACCTTGAAGCAAATACTACCGCTCTTAACACTCTTAAACTATCCTCTTGAAAGCTTTGTTTGTCAATATGCCTTAAAAAGCCTGTTCCTAGATCTTTTAATCCTCCATAAAAATCTAAAAACTCATCGTTAAAAAGATTAATCATCATAGAATTTATGGTAAAATCGCGTCTTTTGGCGCCAAGTTTTTCATCATTACAAATTTGAACTTCAAAACCTTTATGTCCATAGCTTATTTTATTTTCGGTTCTAGCAAGAGCTAAATCATAATTTTTAAACTTATGCACAAAAAAACTTTTTCCAAGGCCTTGTGCGCCCAATTTTTGCATAATCTTTTCAAAATCTTTAGGTTTTATATCATAAAGCTCTATATCATAGTCACAAATTTTTAAGCCTAAAAACAAATCCCTAACGCTACCTCCAACCAAATACGCTCGTTTAGTATAAGGCTTTAAAAACTCAGCGATAAACTGTAAATCGGGATTATTTTTTAAGCTTATCTTCGATATTTGCAAGCAAAAACTCTAAAAAATTTATGGTCAAGTTTAACCTATTTTCAAGATCATCTTTTTTTATGCTATTTAAACCTTCAAAAAGAACTAAAATTCTCTCTCTAAGATGTTTTAAAAAAATATCCTCATTAAGCGTTTGAACCTCTGTCATAACACTGGGATTTAAAATTTCACTTTGTAAAAAAGGCTCTTCTTTTTTAAACTCTTTATTTTCCTGAGTAGAAATTTCAATATTATTTTGTATTTTTTGCTCTTCTTCAAATTTTGCCATAGAAATTTTATCTTCTAAGTCTTGCGGAGTATCAAGTTCTTCGCATACAAACTCCATAGGTGGTAATTCATCTTTTATTTCAGTTTTTCTGCTTAATTCTTGTTCTTTTAAAATTTCATTTTGTCTTCTTTGCTCTTCTATGATAGAGCTAACTTCACTAATGGTTTTTTTAGCTAAATCTTCCAAATTCATATTTTTATCAACCACCTTTTAAATTCATTAATTTCTTCATCGCTTTTCATATTAATAAAAAAATCCAACATTTGAGTGTTTAAATCTTTATGCTTGGATCTAAAACCACTAAGACGACGAACCGCATCGATAGCGTTTTGGTTATCTGGATCTTCTTTTAAGATATTTTTATAAATTTCTAAAGCTTCGTCTTTTAACCCTTGAGCCTCATAGATAGAAGCTTCAGTGACTGTATTTTTCATCACTGTTTCCTAAAATTTTTCTTTAATTCTAGCAAAAAGCTTTTTAATTTATCTTTAAGAAAATAATATGATTTTTAATGTCTATTTTGTTTTAAACAATTTTTCTATATATTCTTTTTTTTCTTTCTCTAAGCTAGAATTTAATTCTTTTTGTTCTTTTTTAACTTGCACTTTTAAATCTTGATTTTTAAAATACACATAATCAATTCCAAAAATAACACCAATTACAATAAGCAATGGGATTAAAAATACCATATACTTTACACTTTAAGAAAATTGATTAAATACACTACCATAGTAGCGAATATTCTCAGCATTTTCATTTTTTTCTATCGTTTCTATTGCGCCGCTATTGATTGCTTTTTGGATATCATCATTTAAATCTTGATAAGAAAAAACCATATTAATACTGATAATATTTGGCAATTTCTCAAGCATTTTATAAGAGTTTAATTCATCTTCTAAATTTTCACTTTCAATCACAACTATA
Organism: Campylobacter sp. BCW_6464; assembly: GCF_001762775.1. Taxonomy (NCBI): domain Bacteria; kingdom Pseudomonadati; phylum Campylobacterota; class Epsilonproteobacteria; order Campylobacterales; family Campylobacteraceae; genus Campylobacter; species Campylobacter sp. BCW_6464. The sequence goes on from NZ_MJXM01000076.1 coordinate 6,774, forward strand.
ATCTTTTCATTTTTACAAAGTTCTACAGAACAAAAAGGAATTTCAGATATAGCCTTTTTTAAATCATTTATATATTCTTCTTTTGCTAAAATCAAAACACTAGAAAGATTATTCATCAATACTCCTAAACATTATACTATCACCAAAGCCTGAAACAATAAAATCTTTATTGTTTAAAAAAATAATAAACTCACTCATCAAATTTTCATTATTAAAAGTTTTAACAGGCTTAAAATCACTTGTGCTAAAAACTTCACTAACTCCAGCTTCGTTATCACTATAAACAGCCAATTCTCCATTAGGACTTAAAGCGCAAGTATATATCAAAAAATCTTTTTGTAAAAAATTTTGCTCTTCATTTTTTACAACTCCTATACGCCTATCCGTTCCACAACTTAAAATAACATTATTTTTAAAATCTACTTGATAGATATTATCTTTATGCATTTTATCATAGTTTTTTAACATCTTCCAATTTTTCAAATCAAAAAGCTCCACTTCACCACTCTCAAAACCTGCAACCAGCATACTCTTATCTTCATTTAAAACTGCATCATTAAGACTAGAATGAGAAAAATTAAATTTTTTTATATTTTTTAAACTTTTATCAATCAATTCTATTTCAGAACCAATAGAAATCAAAAGATAAGTGTTTTCATTGATAAAAAATGCTTTTATTATGCTATTTTCTTCGAGCTTTTTGATTTGTAAATTTTCCTTATAAAAACTTAAATTTTTAGCACCAAAATCACCCTCGCTAAGTATTAAAAGTGTATGTTTAAAAATATCAATGTTGTAAATTTTAGCAAAATCATCACCATAATAATTTTTAATCTTTGGCAAAGATAAAAGTTCTTTTAAACTTTTATCTTTAATGTTATATTGTAAAATTTCACCTTTATCAGTGCCTATATATAAGTTTTGCTTATCAAGCTTTAAAGCTGTTATATTAGCATTTAATTTCAGCTCATAAGCATAAGACAAAACACAAAAAAGACTCAAAATAAAAAGAATTTTTTTCATTTATTTACTTTACACCCTCATTAATCACATCAATTAAATTTGAACGACTTTTTAATTGTTCATTTTTAAATTCAGGTTTAAAGCTATTTCCCACCAAAGGTTTTGCATCGCTTTGTGGAACATGACACTGAGTGCAATTAAAACGACTATCGCTAATCATATCTTCTGTGGTTTTATTGTGTCTAAAATCATAATAATGACTAGCAGGAAGTGGAGTTGCACCAGCATCTGCTGCTATAGCCTTATCATGGCAGCTTAAGCACATATTGTTATCTTTAGTTATAGGTAACAAATCTTCAATAGCATGCGGAATTAATGGTGGTGCATTTTCATAAGAACGCTCAAAACGAGTAGATTCCCCAGGTTGTAAAGTTGTGAAATTTGCTTCCACTAAATTTACTTTATTTTCATTTTCTAAACTTGCTTTTCTAAGTCCAATTTGTTCCGAACTTACCCCACTATTCATTGCACAAGCGGCAAAAAATACCACTGCAGCACTTCCTAATAAAACCAATTTCTTCTTCATCATTTATTCCTTAAATCAAAAATATTAAAATTCAAAGCATCATCATTACAAACTTCTATACACCTTGCACACCTTATACACTCTCCTGATTTCACGCTAGTACTTTCTTTTCCAACCATCCACAAAACCTGTTTTTCAGGACAAATACGGATACATTCATAACATTTAGTGCATTTATCACTATCATGCTTTATTTTAAGCAAAGCAAAACGAGAAATAAAAGCATAAAAAGCTCCTAGTGGACAAAAATGTGAACAAATTGCCCTAGGACTTAAAAAAGTATCGATACAAAAAAGTATAAAGGCTACAAAAATCCAAGAACTTGTAGTAAAAATAATCCCTCTATGTATTATTCCTATATAAGAAAAACTTTCAAACACAGGTAATGAAAATACAAAAGAAAGGACTAAAACCAAGACCAACACAAAATAGCGTAAATTTTTAGGCAAAATTAAAAATTTATTATTAAGGGTTAATTTATTTCGCACAAAAGCAGCAAAATCTGTGATTAAATTAACAGGACAAACCCAAGAGCAAAAAACCCTTCCTAAAAGCAAACCATAGATAAAAAATATAATCAAAGCTCCTATTAAAGCCATTAAATCTATACTCCAGCTTGCTAAAATGATTTGCAAAACCGCAAAAGGATCGCTTAAAGGTATGGTATTAAAAAGTCTAGAAGAACTTAAATTTCCCTGCAAGATAAAATCTGTAGCTTTAAAACTAAAAAGCGCTAAAATTCCAAGCTGAACGATGCGTCTAGCAATTAAATACTTCATCACAGTTCTCCATCATTTAAATAATTGGTTGCTTTTTTAGCATTAAAATGTTTTGAAGTATCTGTATTTTTTATACGACCTTCATCTTTTTCATCCCAGCCTTTTACATAATGAGATCCTGCTTTTCCCAATACATACTCCCTTGGTAAAACACGAATGGCCGGTTTTTCAGTAATACAAGCAAGTTCACAAAGCCCACAACCTACACACACTTCATGATCCACACTAGGTAGTAAAAAAGCATGTTTGGCGGTGCGTTCATTGCGTTTAAGCTCAAGTTTTAAAGCCTTATCTATCAAAGGACAAGCTCTATAACAAGCATCACATTGAATTCCCCAGTGTGCCACACAAGAAGCACTATCAACAATAGCAATACCCATTTTCAAGGATTCTATACCCTGCTCTAAATGCTTTTTATCTAAAGCATCAGTTGGACATTCTCTAATGCAAGGAATATCCTTACAAAGATAACAAGGAATTTCTCTTGCTCTAAAAAAAGGCGTGCCATTTTTTGGACTATCTAACAAGCTAGCGAGCTTTAAAGTATTATAAGGACAGGCTTTTACACAAAGCCCACAACGAATACATTTGCTTAAAAATCTAGCTTCATCTTCAGCCCCAGGAGGACGCAAGGCATAATTATCATCGGCTTTTAAAGTCAAATTAACCAAAAATCCACCTCCTGTACATAAACATGCAGCCTTAAAGGCGCTAACGAAAAATTCTCTTCTACCTTTCATTTAATCAAAACCCTAAATTAAGCCTTATAAATTTTTACAGCACATTTTTTAAAGTCAGTTTGTTTTGAAAGCGGACAAGTCGCATCCAAAGTAACTTTATTGATATATACATTCTCATCAAACCACGGCACATACACAAGTCCTACAGGCGGTTTGTTTCTTCCACGCATATCTACTCTTGCTTTTACTTTACCACGACGAGATTCCACCCAAACCAAATCACCTTGATTTAAGCCTAATTTCTCTCCATCTTTCTCACTCATATAGCAAAGCGCTTCAGGGACAGCACGGTAAAGCTCAGGCACACGCATAGTCATAGTTCCACTATGCCAATGCTCTAAAACCCTTCCTGTTGCAAGCCAGAATGGATACTCTTTGCTTGGTCTTTCAGGTGCTTTCATAAATGGCCTAAAGAAAATTTTAGCCTTATTTTTAATACTGTGCTCTTTTTCATCTTTAGGAGCTATTAAATCTCCATTTGTAAGCATTTTGTTAAAATCACCATAAAAAGCAAAATCTGAATTTGGAGCCGCTTTTTTAGCATAATAATCAAATTTAGTATTAAATCTCCACTGTGTTTCCTTGCCATTAACCACAGGCCATCTTAAACCCCTTACTTTATGATAGGTATCAAAATCCGCTAAATCATGGCCGTGTCCTAAGCCAAATTTACGATATTCTTCCCAAAGGTATTTTTGAACGAAAAAGCCATAGCCTGCAAATTCTTTTCCGTCACTGCCTTGAATTTTTCTCTCATCGCCTTTAACATCAGTATTATCAAAGCCTTTTGCGATAGCATCGTTTGGATTAAAGCTTTTTGCTTCTTTATTGGCAAATAGCACATCAAAAAGTGTATCATCTTCACTATAACCCATAGCTTTTGCCTCTTCTAAAACACTTGGCAAGGTAAGCTTATTATCCACTTTTTGCTCTTTCCAAACTTCTTTAAGCTTAAAGCGTTTTGCAAATTCTAAAATTTGCCAAGTATCACTCATGGCAGCACCTACAGGTAAGACTTGTTGTTTCCAATGTTGAGTTCTTCTTTCAGCATTACCATAAGCACCCCATTTTTCATAAATCATAGCACTTGGTAAAATAAGATCAGCTACTTTTGCTGAAATTCCAGGATAACAATCACTTACAACAATAAAATTATCCATTTCTCTTGCTGCTGCGATCCAGTGATTTGCATTTGCAGTGTTTTGCCATGGATTATTCACTTGCACCCATGCAAATTTAATTTTTCCATCTTCTAAATCTCTCATGATATTAAGATAAGGAGAACCTGGTTTTGGGTTGATGGTCTTTGCAGGAACTTTCCAAATTTTTTCAGAAATTTCTCTGTGTTTTGGATTTGCCACAACCATATCCGCAGGCAAACGATGGGAGAAAGTCCCTACTTCCCTAGCCGTTCCGCAAGCACTTGGCTGTCCTGTTAAAGAAAAGGCTCCACTACCTGGTTTAGCTTGCTTTCCTAGTAAAAAATGCACCATATAAGCTTGTTCATTTACCCAAGAACCTCTTGTATGTTGATTAAAGCCCATAGTCCAAAAACTTACGACTTTGCGATTTTTCTCTATGTAAAGATTAGCTAATTCTTGAAGTTTTTTCTTAAAATCTTCCAAAGACTCATTATCATCACCTTTGGCTACCTTTGCAGTGTATTCCAAAGTATAAGGGGCTAAACCTTTTTTAAATTCTTCAAAAGAAATTTCCCAGTTTTTATCAGCCACACCTTGATGTTTCATTTCAAATTTATCACCCGCTTTAACGCCAAGATAAGATAAAGAAGTAGCCTCTTCATCGTCTAAAGTGATTACATTTTCTTTTTCAACTGTATCTTTTTCACTTTCTTTAAATTTTGGATGATTTGGATTATTTCTCATACCATAACCAATATCAGCATAACCAGTTGCAAATACACAGTGATCTTTGATAAATTTCATATCCATAGCCTCTGGATGATTATAAACAATCTCTCTTGCTATGTAGTTCCAAATAGCCAAATCTGTATTTGGTTTAAAAATAATTTCAATATCAGCAATATTTGAAGTACGGTTAGAAAAAGTGCTTAGATTAACAACTTTGACCTTATCAAGATTACTTAGTTTTCTATCACTTACTCTTGACCAAAGGATTGGGTGCATTTCAGCCATATTAGCTCCCCAAGTGATGATAGTATCTGTAAGTTCTATATCATCATAACAGCCTGATGGCTCATCTACACCAAAAGTTTGCATAAAACCAACCACTGCAGAGGCCATACAATGTCTTGCATTTGGATCGATATTGTTTGTTCTAAAACCCGCTTTTGCAAGTTTTAAAGCAGCATAACCTTCTTGGATAGTGTATTGCCCACTACCAAAAATCCCTATACCTGTAACGCCGAGTTCATTGTAGGCTTTTTTAAATTGTTTTTCCATTTCATCAAAAGCTCTTTGCCAAGAAACCTGTTGAAATTTGCCTTTTTTATCAAATTCGCCTTTTTCATTCATGCGAAGCAAAGGCATAACAAGGCGATCTTCACCATACATGATTTTAGCATTAAAATAACCTTTGATGCAATTAAGTCCGCGATTTACGGGTGCTGCAGGATCGCCTTTTGTTGCTACGATTTTGCCATCTTTTCTGGCTATCATAATTCCACAGCCAGTTCCACAAAATCTACAAACAGCCTTATCCCATTTCCAATCTTCTTCTTGCGCGCCAAGCATAGAGCTTGGAACACTAAGTCCTGCAACACTAGCAGCACTTGCAATAGCGGTATTTTTAATAAAATCCCTTCTATTCATCCTTATTCCTCCAAAATAAAAAAATCATCTTATTATAAAAAATGGAGTATAAAAATCTCTTGAAATTTTAATAAAAATAATAATTTTAAAGCTCTATTTTATAGGAGTTTTATTGTCCTTTTTATATTATTCTTACACAAAATAAATATTAAAAATAATCAACTTAAAATAATAAAAAAATGAAGATGTAAAAATTAAGCCCTAAGAATGGGCTTAATCAAAATTAATGGCAACCACAACCACCGCAGCAGCTAGAACCACCAAAAAATGCATCAAGTTTTGCAATATCTGGCATTTCTGTGATTTCATTTACAAGTTCTTTATATGCCACTTTACCCTCTTTAATCACAAATACGGCACGAGCTAAAAGCCCTTCTAAAGCACCTTCATTTATCAAAACACCATATTTTTCACCAAATTCTTTTGCCACAAAATCACTTGCAACACTTAAATTTTCAATACCTTCTGTACTGCAAAATCTTCCCATAGCAAAAGGTAAGTCCATACTTACTACAATCACTTCAGCACCATTGTAACTGGCTACTTTTTTATTAAATTCTCTAGCTTCTGTAGCACAAACTGGTGTATCTAAGCTTGGAACACTTAAAATGATTTGAGTTTTACCCGCTGCACCGATTTCAATCACGCTTAAATCTTTAGCTTTAAGATTTACCTTAGGAGCATCTGCTCCAACTTCTACTGAATTTCCTTTAAGTTTTACAGGATTTCCTTTAAAATTTACTGTACTCATTTAATTTCCTTTTTTGATATTTTAAACATTATTGCAATTAATGTTTTAGGAGTGATTATATCCTATAAACATTAATTATTTTTAATTTCACTGAAAATTATTTTACTTCTTTCCAAGTATATTTTTTCCACACTTTTTGAGCTTCTTTACTCTTAATAAAATCGACAAATTCTAAAGCTTTTTTATTTTCTAAACCTTTTTTTGTAGGAGCTATTTCAGCTGCACGATAAATCACTGCATTTTTATCTTTGATAAATAAAGCTTTATCATCGCCTAAAGCCTTTGCCCAATGAGACCAAATAATTAAAGCATCGATATTTGGATTGTTATTCCACTCATCTACGGCGGCTTTGGAATTTTTAGCATAAATTTTTATATTTTTACGTAATTTTACCAAATTTTCTCTTTTTGCACTTTTTAAAGCCATATCTTCATAAAGTCCAACTTGTCCTGCACCATCAACCACCATAACATTTACGCCATCTTTTAAAATGTCTTCAAAATTTTTAATATTTTTTGGATTATTTGGACGCACGATAATACCTGATGGACGCATATTTAAAACGCTTAAATTTTCTAAACTTAAACTTGGAATTTTTTTAGCAAAATCATCCATCATTGAAGTATTGCCTGAAAAAATCAAATCTGCATTTTCTTTTGCTTTATCTATCCAAGCTGGAGTTGGACCTGCAGTTACAATCACCTTTTCTTTTGTTTTTTCTTCAAATTTTAAAGCAAGCTCTTTTAGTACAGGAGCAGGACCACCTGGACCATAAACTAAAATTTCAGCATTTAAAAAACTTGCTGCTGCTAAACTTAAAATTAATATTTTTTTCATAAAATAAACCTTTCTTTATAATATAATGAAAGAAAATTCTATCAATCTATAGTTAACTCTCCCTTGCAAAGCCCTGCTTCTATAAGAAAACGAGAAGGAGCGAAAGAAGTTTTTTTGTTTTTATCATATTTAGCATAACTTAAATAAAGTATATTTTTTGCCCTAGTTACCGCAACATAAAAAAGTCTTCTTTCTTCTTCTAAGCTTCCACCCATTCCCATAAGCTTTTGATTAGGAAAGCGACCTTGCGCAAGATCAATCACAAAAACAAGATCAAATTCCAAGCCCTTACTTGCATGCACGCTAAGCAAATTAACTCCTTTGCCACTACTCATTTCGCTTGCACCTAAAGTTAGAAAATTATAATACTTGTAAATATCGCTATAATTTTTTGTAAGCTCTTTTAAAACATTGAATTTTGTTTCTATTTTTTCTAAATTTTCACTCTTTCTTAATAAATCCACCTGCCCTGCTTTATTTGTCGCTCTTTTGGTTGCAAGTTCTTCGCAAATTTCTCTATAAAAAGAATTTTCACAAATTAAATTGACTAAAGTCAAAGAATGTTTTATTTCCATAGCTTTTTTTAAAAAAAGATAGATTTTTTCCAAATTTCTAGCGCACAAATCATTGATTTTTGAAAGTCTTAAAATAGGATGTGCATCAAATTCGCTCTCAAATTTAAAACGAGTTTCGCTGGCTAATTCTTCTAAATCCGCAAAAAGTCCAAGTTGATAATTTCTTTTTTGATGATTTTGCAAATTTACATTTTTATCAGGATCTAAAAAACCTTTTATTAAATTTCCATGCCCTAATTTTAAAAGTGCGTCAAAAATTTCTTTTGCTAAAACTCCACCCACACCTTTGGTATATTGAACCAAATGAATAAAAGCCATGATATCTTTAGGATTTACCACAAGAGCAAGCATGGAGCTAAAAGCTTTAACTTCTAAACTTTCAAAAAAACTTCCACTTCCCTTTCTCATACTTGCAATGCCCTGCTCCCTTAAAGCTACTTCAACCCCATCAGCACTTGAGTTGTTGCGAAAAATCACGGCAATTTCTTCCAAACTTACTCCACTTGTAAGTATCATTTTGGCTATATTTTGATACTGATCAAATAATTCTTCAAAAGTAAGCAAAGATGGGGCTTTAAACTCATCATTTCTTGTAACAATAAGTTCTTTTGGATATAATCTTTCATTATTTAAAATCACTTTATTAGCCAAAGCTAAAATACTTCTTGATGAACGGTAGTTTTTATTTAAAGAAAAAATTTTTGCATCTTTAAAACGATCTTTAAACCCACCTATGATATTAATATCCGCTCCATTAAAAGCATAAATACTTTGATCATAATCCCCTACGCAAAACAAACTTTTACTATGAAAAGCCTCTATTAAGGAACTTTGCAAAGTATTTGTGTCTTGATATTCATCTACTAAAATTTCATCAAATTCATATTTTTCTTCTTTTAAAAGATCTTTTAGATTGATAAGCAAGTCATTAAAATCTACATAATTAAAACGCTTTTTTTCATTATCATATTCTTTTAAAATATCTTCATAAATTTCAGCATAAATACTTTGATCTTCGTAGTTTTGGCAAAACCAAGTATAAAAATCTTGATTGTGCGCTTTGTTTTGAAACAAAGAATAAAGATCATATAAATAACTTGATTGATAAGGTTTTATATCACTTAAATGCCTAAAAGTTCTTTTTTCATAGACACTTTTAAGTAGAGTTTTTAACTCGCTTGCTTGCTTTAAGGCTATATTTTTATCCGCATTTCTAAGTAAGGTATAAGCCGTACTATGAAAAGTTCCTGCAAGTATTTTACTGGTAATATTTTTATCAAAAAATTTCCCTAAACGCCCTATCATTTCTTTACTGGCTTTATTTGTGAAAGTCAAAAGCATAATTTTTTGAGGTGCCACTCCCTTGCTTAAAAGATAAGAAATTCTTGCAACAATAGTAGAAGTTTTTCCCGTCCCTGCACTTGCAATAACAAGATTGTGTCCAAAATCAGCAGTAGCGGCAAGATATTGTTCATTATTTAATTTTGAAAGTGGCATTATTTTCCTTATAAAAGTTAAAATTATAAAAAAAAATTACTTAAAAATATAAAAATTTAAAATTACTTTATATTAGATTATAGTACAATGCTAAAATTATTTAACTTTCTGTTTTTAAGGGATAGCAAATGAATTTGAAAATTTTTTCTATTATTGTTAGCATATTAATTGCTGTTATTGTGATATTAGGTGGAACATATTATTATCTTTTTGAATATTCAAAACCAAAGAATTACACCTTAAATACCAACACTTACACCGAACAAAAATCGTATACCAATAACTACGATAATTCCTATTCACCTTCGATCCAAACCAACAATAGTTCATCAGATATAAATATTAATAACAATACCATCCAAAAGCAAGAAACAAACCTATTAGATGAAAATCAAAGCTTAAATAACGATACATTTAATACATCAATAAGCGAAAACAATCAAAGCTTAAATAATGACACCAATACAAGTAATAATATTAATACAAATGAAAATAAGCAAATTTTAGATACGGATAAAGAAAAATTAAAACAAGAAAATAAACAAGCCAAAATAGAAGCTCTTAAAAAAGAAATCAGCAAACAACAAAAGATCTTAGAAAGAGAAAGAGCTGTAAAAAAAGAACTTCAATCAAACAAATCAAACAAAAATAAATATCTAAATACCGCTAGAGAATATCTAAACATAGGAAAAAACAGTCGTTTAGAACCTGAGCTTAGCACAGAAAATATGAAAGTTTACATTTTAGATGGAAAATTTTTAAGCCAATACAGAATCAATCTGTTAAAAGATATGCTAAGCGTTATACAAGATAATGCAAAAGATTATTATCTAAGTATTTTTGTTAAAATGCTACCAAAAGGGGAAATGAAATTAACTATCTATAACAAAGAAATTATCTTTTCAGATATGAAAAAAGCTTATAAATATATTAGTTTAGATAGATTAAGCCCATATTTAAACAATCCAAAAGAATTAAATGAACATGTAGCACGTGAAGAAATTTTAGAAAGACTTAAACTTCAAATTAAAAAAGACGGCAAAGGAAGTGATTTTTCTAAACATATCAAAAGTTTGAAAACTGGACTTAATACAGCACAATATTTCTTCCCGTTTTGTGAAATTATAGAAATTAGCTCTATTAAATAAGCTAAAACAATAAAGGCAAATAATGTATGATAAAAATTTAGAAAAAGAGTATTATCAAATTTGCGAAGAACGCGGATATTTTGAAATCGATGGCAATAAAACCATACAAGAAAAAGATAAAAATTTCTGCATTATGATGCCTCCTCCTAATGTCACTGGAGTTTTACACATAGGACATGCTTTAACCTTCACTCTACAAGACATTATGACGCGTTATAAAAGAATGGACGGTTATAAGGTTCTTTATCAACCAGGACTTGATCACGCAGGTATTGCCACTCAAAATGTTGTAGAAAAACAACTCCTTGCTCAAGGCATTAAAAAAGAAGAACTAGGTAGAGAAAAATTTATAGAAAAAGTATGGGAGTGGAAAGAGCAAAGCGGTGGAAAAATTTTAGACCAAATGAGAACACTAGGCATCACTCCTGCATGGAGTCGCTTGCGTTTTACTATGGATGAAGGTTTGGTTAATGCCGTAAAAAAAGCCTTTGTAGAACTTTATGATAAAAGACTTATTGTACGCGGAAACTATATGATCAATTGGTGTACTCACGATGGCGCTTTAAGTGATATAGAAGTTGAATACAAAGAAAACAAAGGAAAACTTTATCATATTAAATACTTTTTAAAAGATAGCGATGAATTTTTAGTAGTAGCCACAACGCGTCCTGAAACTTTTTTTGGCGATACTGCAGTTATGGTACATCCTGATGATGAACGCTATACTAAATTTGTGGGTAAAGAAGTGATTTTGCCTATAAGCAAAAAAGCCATTAAAATCATAGCCGATGAACATGTAGAAAAAGAATTTGGAACAGGAGTTGTAAAAGTTACTCCCGCTCATGACATGAATGATTATGAAGTGGGACTTAGACATAATTTAGATTTTATAAGTGTTTTTGATGAAAAAGGAATTTTAAACGAGCATTGTTTAGAGTTTCAAGGTTTAGAACGCTTAGAAGCAAGAGAAAAAATCGTAGCCAAACTTGAAAGTCTTGGTTTTATAGAAAAAATAGAAGAGCATAACAATCAAATAGGATATTGCTATCGTTGCAACAATATAGTTGAACCTTATATCTCCAAACAATGGTTTGTAAAAAAAGAAATCGCCCAAGAAAGTATAGAAAAAGTTGCGCTTGGAGAAAGTAAATTTTACCCAAATCACTGGATAAATAGCTTTAATGCCTGGATGAAAGATTTAAGAGATTGGTGTATTTCAAGACAACTTTGGTGGGGGCATCAAATTCCTGTGTATTATTGCGAATGCTCTCATGAATGGGCAAGCCAACATACGCCTAAAACTTGTCCAAAATGTCAAAGTCAAAATTTCAAACAAGATGAAGATGTGCTTGATACTTGGTTTTCTTCAGGACTTTGGGCTATGAGCACTTTAGGCTGGGGGAATGAAAATTGGGGTAAAGATAAAATTTGGTCTGAAAAGGATTTAAAAGATTTTTATCCTAATTCTTTACTCATTACAGGTTTTGATATTTTATTTTTCTGGGTGGCTAGAATGATGTTTCAAAGCACTAATGCTTTACATCAACTTCCTTTTAAAGATATTTATTTACACGCTCTTGTAAAGGATGAGCAAGGTAGAAAGATGAGTAAAAGTCTTGGAAATGTCATCGATCCAAATGAAAGCATTAAAGAATATAGTGCTGATATTTTACGCTTTACTTTAGCACTTCTTGCTATACAAGGACGCGATATTAAACTTAGCAATGATAAACTTTTACAAGTTAGAAATTTTACAAATAAAATTTATAATGCTACAAATTATCTGCTTTTAAATGAAAGTAAATTTGAAGATTTGGAAAATATCACACTTCATTCAGAATTAGCAAAATATATTTATGCCAAATTTCAAACTTGTGTTAAGGATGTAAGAGAAAATTTAGACAATTATCGCTTTAATGATGCAGCTAATACTCTATATAAATTCTTTTGGGATGATTTTTGCGATTGGGGTATAGAGCTTAGCAAAGCCGAAAAATCAAGCGTTAAAGAACTTGGTAGTATTTTCAAAGAAGCTTTAAAACTTTTAAATCCTTTCATGCCTTTTATCAGCGAGTATTTATACCACAAACTAAGCGATACAGAACTTAAAACAAGCCCTTCTATTATGATAAGCAAATATCCAAAATTTAAAGAACAAGATAAAAATATAGAAAAAATCTTTTCTTTGCTCATAGAAAGCATAGTTGGTATCCGCCGTGCTAAAAGTTTAATCGATCTTGGAAATTCTAAAATAGAAAAAGCTTATATCAAATTTAACGATAAAAAAATCAAAGATGAAATCAAAGCTTATATGAATTTTATCATGATGCTCGCAAAGTGCGAGCAAATAGAATTTAGTGAAGAAAAATTACCAAAGGCAATATGTGATGTTAGCGAGAATTTAGAAATTTTTATTACGCTTGAAAATGTTGATTTAAGTGGTATTTTAACAAGACTTGAAAATCAAAAAAATAAGCTTGAAAAAGAAAGTTTCAAGCTTAACTCCATGCTTTCAAATGAAAAATTCATCGCTAACGCACCTAAAGAGGTGGTTGAGCAAAATAAAGAAGCTCTAGAAAATTTAAAAATTCAACTTGAAAAAATATCAGTTGAACTTCAAAATCTAAGAGGTTAAAAATTTGATAAAAATAAAAAATTTAAAAAAATATTATGGCAAGGAACTCGTGATAAACGATGTTTCTTTGGAGATTAAAAAGGGTGAAATTTACGCCATAGTAGGTCATAGTGGAGCTGGAAAATCCACTCTTTTAAGATGTATTAATGGACTTGAGAATTATCAAGAAGGAAGTTTAAAAGTCTTTGATCAAGAAATTAAAGATTTAAGTCAAAAAAAATTAAAAGAGTTAAGAATGCTTAGAAAAGATATAGGGATGATTTTTCAAAATTTTGCCCTAATGGAGCGCAAAAATGTATTTGAAAATGTTGCTATGCCTTTAAGAACACACTATACTCAGTGTAAATTTCATGCCAAGCTTTTTAATAAAGAATACATGAGCGAAAAAGAAATTGCCCAAAAAGTCAATTCCCTACTTGAAATCGTAGGGCTTGATCATAAAAATAAATCCTATCCAAGAGAACTGAGTGGAGGGCAAAAACAACGCGTTGCTATTGCTAGAGCCTTAGCTTTAAACCCAAAAATTTTACTTAGTGACGAAGCTACTTCGGCTCTTGATCCAAACACTACAAAAAATATTTTAGAGCTTATATCTAAAATCAATGCTGAATTTGGGATTACTGTTGTTTTAGTAACTCACGAAATGGATGTAGTAAAAGACATAGCTCAAAAAGCTTTATTACTTGAACATGGACAAATCATAGGAAGTGGAGCAATTGATGAGCTTTTTTTAAGGCCTAATGCTAAAATGAAAGAATTTTTAGGAGAAAGCGACTTCTTGCCTGAGCACGGACTTAATATCAAACTTTACTTTCCAAAAGAAGTTGCCCAAAATAGCGTCATCACTCATATGGCAAGAACTCTAAATATAGACTTTAACATAGTTTGGGGTAAAATAGAAAAACTTAATGGAAAAGCCTTGGGAAATTTAGTTATAAATATAAATGAAAACGATAAAGACAAGGTTCTTGACTACATAGAAAAAAGTGGAGTATTATGGGAGGTGGCATCATGAATGAAGAAAACATCTCTATCTTCAGTGCTTTTTTTAGTAGAATTTCTCAATTTTTTAATGAATTTTCTTGGCAGGATATTAAAGAAGTGAGTTTAAGTTCTATTACAAGTTTCAGTGAAAATTATGAAAACATTTTAAAACCTGCGCTTAATGAAACAATTTATATGAGTTTAATGGCTGTACTATTTGGATTTTTATTGGCTATTATTCCTGGAATTTTACTTGCTATTTGGGATAAAAATGGAATTAAAGAAAATAAAATCGCTTATAGTATTTTAGATTTTATTACAAATATACTGCGTGCCTTTCCATTTTTAATTCTTATAGTTGTTCTTTTACCACTTTCTAAAATCATAGTAGGGACAAGCATAGGTACAAATGCTGCCATAGTTCCTTTAGCTATCGGAATAGCTCCTTATTTGGCAAAGATGCTTGAAAGCGCTTTTAAAGAAATAGACAAAGGAATCATAGAAGCTGCAAAAAGTTATGGTGCTAGCAATATTCAAATTATCTTCAAGGTTATCTTTAGTGAGGCCCTTCCTGCTATAATTAGCGGAATTACCCTAACTTTGATCTTTACCATTGGTTTTTCTGCTCTTGCTGGAACTGTCGGTGGTGGAGGTTTGGGAGATGTCGCTATTCGCTATGGTTATGAAAGATTTAACAAAGAAGTTATGATTCAAACTGTAGTTATTCTACTTATATTAGTTCAGTTAGTTCAAATTCTAGGTAATTTATTTTATACTTGGGCTAAAAATAGCAAAACTACATATATCATCGCCACTCTATTGATTTTACTTGGAATTAGCATAGTTATCAATATAAACAATGATGAAAATTTCTTTTGGCAAGCAATTATTTTTATCTTATTTTTAGGAAGTTTGCTTTATAAAGGTTTCAAAAAATAAGGAGATTATATCTCCTTTTAAGATAAGTATAAGTTTTTTTAAGTAAAATTTAAACAAAAAATTAAAGGAATTAAAATGATGTATCAGATGCGTTAATCTGACTATCAACAAGTTTTTATATGCTTCTTCCTGATAGTCAGAGTGAATTTATTAAGATTAAAGCAAGCACAAAATGACTAAAAAGGAAAAAAATGAAAATCAAATCTTTATTTATAGCAAGTATTTTAACATTAAGTCTTAATGCAAATGCATTAGAAACCATCACAGTTGCAGCAACTCCCGTCCCTCATGCTGAAATCCTAGAGCAAGTAAAACCTGATTTAGAAAAACAAGGCTATAAACTTGAAATCAAAGAATTTACGGATTATGTTTTGCCCAATCTAGCTGTTGATAACGGAGAAGCCGATGCAAATTTTTTCCAACATACTCCTTATTTGGAAGAATTTAATAAAAACAAAGGCACCAAACTTATCAAAGTAGCTGCCATACACATAGAACCTATGGCTGTTTACTCCAAGAAATATAAAAGTCTAGATGATATTAAAGAAGGGGTTAAAATCGCCATTCCAAATGATCCAACCAATGAAAGTAGAGCTTTAGATATTATTGCAAAAAAAGGTTTGGTAAAATTTAAAGATAAGGCTTTAAAAACACCTCTTGATATTATAGACAATCCTAAAAAAATTAAATTTGTAGAATTAAAGCCCGCACAACTTCCAAGAGCTTTAGATGATGTTGATTTTGCTGTAATTAATTCCAACTACGCTCTCTCTGCAAATCTAAATCCTGCAAAAGATAGCGTATTTATCGAAGATAAAGAAAGCCCGTATGCAAACATTCTTGTTGTAAGAGTAGGACATGAAAACGATCCAAAAATCAAAGCCTTAATCCAAGCTCTACAAAGTGATAAAATCAAACAATTTATCATAGAAAAATACAACGGATCTGTTTTACCTGCTTTTTAATTTTGTCCCTTACCTAGGGACTTTTTTCTTAAATACAAAGGAGTTTTTATGAATTTATTTAAAATTATTATACTCGCTTGCATTCTAAATTTATCTAGTCTATTTGCACAAAACATTACTATAGGAGCCACTCCAAATCCTTTTGGTAGCTTACTAGAACTAATGAAAGATGATTTTAAAAACAAAGGGTATGAGCTTAAAATAGTAGAATTTTCAGACTATATTTTGCCCAATCGTGCATTAGAGGAAAAAGAACTTGATGCAAATTTATATCAACACAAACCTTTTTTAGAAGAATACAACCTAAAGAAAGGTTCAAATTTAATTGCAACAACGCCTGTACTTATAGCTCCAGTAGGAGTTTATAGTAAAAAAATCAAAAATTTAGAAAATCTTAAAGAAGGTGCTAGAGTTGCTATACCTAATGATGCGACCAATGAAAGCAGAGCTTTAGAGCTTTTAGAGAAAGCAAAATTAATAGAGCTTAACAAAAATACTCTAAAAACCCCATTGGACATAAACAAAAATCCAAAAAAACTTAAATTTATAGAGCTTAAAGCCGCACAACTTCCAAGAGCTTTAGATGATGTTGATATTGCTATAATTAATTCTAATTTCGCACTTGGAGCCGGTCTGAATCCAAGTAAAGATACTATTTTTAGGGAAGATAAAAATAGCCCTTATGTAAATTATGTTGTGGTACGCTCAGAAGATAAAAATAGCGAAAAAACCAAAGTAATTGATGAAATTTTAAGAAGCGATAAATTTAAAGCCATCATTAATGAACATTATAAAGATATATTAATCCCAGCTTTTTAGGAGTATAGCATGAATATTAAAAAAATATTTTTAAGTGTTTTATTTACAATTAGCCTTAGTTTTGGAGCAGATAAAACCATAATCATAGGTGCAACACCAACGCCTTATGCTGAAATTTTAAATTTCTCCAAACCCTTATTTCAAGAAAAAGGTTGGAAGTTAATAGTTAAAGAATTTAATGACTATAATATACCTAATATCGCTTTAAATGAAAAAGATTTAGATGCAAATTTATATCAGCATAAACCTTTTTTAGATGATTTTAATACCCATAAAGGAACAAATTTAAGTTCTTTGGGTGCTATTGTTTTAGTTCCTATGGCTATATATTCTAACTCCATAAAAGATATAAAAGACATTCCTAATGGTGCTAAAATCGCTATACCTAATGATGCTACCAATGAAAGCAGAGCTCTTGATTTGCTAGCTAAAGCAAATTTAATAGAATTTAAAAGTCAAAGCACCCTTAAAACCCCTATTGACATAAGTAAAAATCCAAAAAATCTTAAATTTATAGAGCTTAAAGCCGCTCAACTTCCAAGAGCCCTAAATGATACTGATTTGGCTGTTATTACCACAAACTATGCTCTTGGAGCAGGTTTAAATCCTTTAAAAGATGGTATTTTTATGGAAGATAAAGATAGTTTATATGCTATTGTTTTAGCTACAAGAAAAGGTGAAGAAACAAATCAAAAAAGCCTTGCTATTAAAGAAATTTTAACAAGCGATAAAATTAAAAATTTCATCATAGAAAAATACAAAGGCTCTGTTATTCCTACTTTTTAACTCTATACAAAGCCTTCTAAAGGCTTTGTTAAACTTATAAAAGCTAAAATACTATTTATTGCATTATAATTCTTAGGATAAAAATGAAAATTATTTTTTTAACTTTTTTTATTGTGATAAATTATATCCAAGCAGCTAGTTTAGAAGAAATCAAAACGGCACTAGCTAAAGAATTTAGAAATAATTTTCCTAAAATTATAATTTCTCAAATTGATTTAAAAATAACATCATTGCCTAAAGATTTTGATCAATATGAATTTCTAAGAATTGCTAATGGGCGTTTTAATCAAGCACAAGGCTTTTTAAGAGCTGAATTTAAAACTCCGCAAAATATACAAAAAAATGTATTTTTTAGATATTTCATTCAAGCAAATTTAGAAGTTTTAAAAAGCGAACGCGCTATAAAAAGAGGAGATAAACTTGGAGCTTTTGACTATAAAAGCGTATTGATTGATTTTGATAAAGTTCCTTTAAATGCCTTAACCTTAGATGATGTAGATAATTTTGTAGCTAAAAGCAATATTAACAAAAACACCATTTTAAGAGCAAATATGTTTAAAACCACAGCTTTAATACGCCGAAATGATCCTATAATCGGAGTTTTAAGTGAAGCAAATGTTGATGTTTTAATCGAACTTGTGGCTTTGCAAAGTGCAAATATGGGCGAAAGGATTCGTGCAAAAAACAAAGAAGGTAAAGTTATGCAAGGCATCGTAGTGGGTAAAAATAGGATGATTATACAATGAAGGTTTTATTAGGAATTTCTGGTTCAAGCAGTGTCAATTTAGGCTTAAAATTATTAAAAAATTTAGAAAATCAATGCGAACTTTATTGTATTTTAACTCAAGGTGCAAAACTTAGTTTCAAAGCTGAAAATGAAGCAAATTTAGAAGAAATTTGTCAAGAAAATTTTAAATACACTCATTTTTTAGATGATAAAAATTTAAGTCTAAGTGTAGCAAGTGGATCTTTTGGAATAGAAAAAACTATCATTGCTCCTTGTTCGATTTCAAGTTTAGCAAAAATTCACGCTGGTTTTGCAGACACTCTTTTAATGCGTGCTGCAGCAGTGGCCTTAAAAGAAAGAAAAAAACTCATCTTAGGCGTACGTGAAATGCCTTTTTCTACTTTAAATTTAGAACATATGTTAAAACTTAGCCAAATGGGAGTTATTATCGCACCTCCTATTATCGCAAGTTATTCTAAAGCAAACAATCTAGAACAAATGGAAAATTTTATCGTAGGTAAATGGCTAGATCTTTTAGAAATAAAACACAATTTATATGAAAAATGGCAAAATTTTTAGTTTAAATTTGTTATATTTTTAAAAAAAATTGGAGCAAAAATGACTTGTTTATATCCTGGGACTTTTGATCCTATTACCAACGGACATTTAGATGTTATCAAACGAGCTTTAAAAATTTTTGATGAAGTCATCGTTGCCATAGCAAAAAGTGAACATAAAAAACCTTGCTATGATTTAGAAAAACGCAAAGAACTAGCCCTGCTTGCAACACAAAATTTAAAAAATGTTAAAATCATTGCTTTTGATAATTTACTTGTAGATTTAGCCAAAGAATTAAAAGTTAATACTATAATCCGTGGACTTAGAGCGGTGAGTGATTTTGAATACGAATTGCAAATTGGCTATGCAAATCACGCACTTTGGGAAGATATGGAAACCATTTATCTTATGCCGAGTCTAAAACATGCTTTTATTTCAAGTTCTATTGTTCGCTCTATAGTAGCACATGGGGGCGATGTAAGTTCTCTTGTTCCAAAAGAAATTCTACCTTTTTTAAAGGATCAATCTTGTATGTAGTTTTTGAAGGTATTGACTGCGTAGGAAAAAGTACGCAAATTTCACTTTTAAAAGAAATTTACAAAGACGCCATTTTTACACTCGAACCTGGCGGAACAGAACTTGGAAAACATTTAAGAAAAATTTTACTTAATAAAACTCATCCTATTAGCAAAAGAGCTGAACTCTTGCTTTTTTTAGCTGATCGTGCTCAACATTTTGAAGAAATCTTAAAAACCAATCAAAACAAACTCATTATTAGCGATAGAAGTTTTATTTCAGGCATGGCTTATGCCAAAGATTTTGAAAACGATTTGCTTTTTGCTTTAAATAGTTTTGCTTTGGAAAATTTTTTTCCACAAAAAATTATCTTTTTAAAAGGAGATGCAAACCTTATTCAAGAACGCCTCAATCAAAAAGAACTAGATAGCATAGAAAAACGTGGCATTGAGTATTTTCTAAGCGTGCAAGATAAACTCGAAAAAGTGCTTCATTTTTTAAAAGAAAAAATTTCTATAGAAATTTTAACACTTGACGCAAAAGAAAATAAAGAAAAATTACACCAACAAATAAAGGAATTTTTACAATGATTAACGCTTTAAAAGGAATGAAAGATTTATTAGATAAAGATGCATATTATTATGTAAAAGTGATTAAAACCTGTGAAGAAGTAGCTAAAAACTATGGCTTTACTTTTATCAATACACCGCATTTAGAACTTTGCACCCTTTTTAAAAGAAGCGTAGGAGAAAGTTCTGATATAGTAGGCAAAGAAATGTATGAATTTATCGATAAAGGCGAAAATCATGTTTGTATGCGTCCTGAAGGAACTGCTGGGGTGGTGCGTGCCTATATAGAAAAAAAACTCGATAAAAACACTAGTGTGAAAAGATGGTTTTATCATGGTTCCATGTTCCGCTATGAAAGACCCCAAAAGGGACGCTTAAGAGAATTTCATCAATTTGGCGTTGAAAGTTTTGGAAACGCAAGCGTTTATGAAGATGCAAGTATTATTTTAATGTTAGTAGAAATTTTTTCACGCTTAGATATTAAATTTAAACTACGGATTAACTCTTTAGGTTGTTTAGAATGTATGCCAAAATATCGTGAAAATTTAATACATTTTTTAGATAGCAAAGAAGGTTTTTGCGAGGATTGTTTGCGTAGAAAAAACTTAAATCCCATTCGTGTTTTAGACTGTAAAAATGAGCATTGCCAAAGCCTACTTAACGATGTTCCGCTTTTAAATCAAAATTTATGCTCATCTTGCCAAAAAGACTTTGAAATTTTACAAAACGTTTTAAAAGAAAACGGAGTGGATTTTGAAGTGGATCCTAAGCTTGTTAGAGGGCTTGATTACTACTCTAAAACGGCTTTTGAATTCATTAGCGATGAAATTGGTGCAAAAGCTGCTATTGCTGGGGGTGGAAGATATGATAGACTCATTGAATACCTTGATGGAAAAAGTGGTTTTGGCGTAGGTTTTGCCATGGGCATAGAAAGAATTATAGCTATTTTAGAACAAAAAGAAGAAAAAGTTCAAAGAGAAGGAATTTATCTTTGTGCTATGGATGAAATTTATATCCAAAAACTTTTGCATATCGCTACAAATTTAAGAAAAGAATATAAAGTGTTTTTAAGCTATGAGGCAAGAAAACTAGCTAAACATCTCGAAAACGCGGATAAAAATAATGCTGAAATTTTTCTTTGTATGGGAGAAAATGAAGCACAAAATGAAAGTTTGTTTTATAAAAATTTAGCAAAAAAAGAAGAAAAAATGATTAAAATTTCAGACTTAAAGAAGGTTTTATAATGGATTATGGTATTGATATTTGGGGAAATGAAAATTTTATTATCAAAAATGGTAAAGTTTGTATCAATCATGAGAAAAAACCTGCTATTATTGATATAGTTAAAGAATTAAGAGATGATGGATACAAGGGGCCTTTACTTTTAAGATTTCCTCATCTTATTCAAAAACAAATTGAAAATATTTACGGAAATTTCAATAAAGCAAGAAAAGAATTTGGCTATAAAGGAGGATTTAACGCTGTTTATCCTTTAAAGGTAAATCAATACCCTGGTTTTGTAAAAAATCTTGTAAAGCTTGGAAAAGACTATAACTACGGACTTGAAGCAGGTTCTAAGGCAGAGCTTTTACTCGCTATGGCTTATAATAACGAAGGCGCACCTATTACAGTAAATGGCTTTAAAGATAGAGAACTTATCAATATAGGCTTTATCGCAGCTGAAATGGGACATAATATCACTTTAACCATAGAAGGACTTAATGAACTTGAAGCTATCATAGACATAGCCAAAGAACGCTTTAAACCTAAACCAAATATAGGCTTACGCGTGCGTTTGCATTCTGCTGGAGTTGGAATTTGGGCAAAAAGTGGTGGGATTAATTCTAAATTTGGACTTACGTCCACTGAACTCATAGAAGCGGTAAATTTACTCAAAGAAAACAAACTTTTAGAACAATTTACCATGATTCACTTTCATCTAGGCTCGCAAATTACTGAAATTCATCCTTTAAAAAAAGCCCTAAATGAAGCAGGAAATATCTATACAGAACTTAGAAAAATGGGAGCTAAAAATCTAAAAGCTATTAATCTTGGTGGTGGTTTAGCCGTGGAATACTCACAATTTAAAAATGAAAAAAGTAGAAATTATACCTTAAGGGAATACGCTAACGATGTAGTTTTTATCCTAAAAAATATAGCTGAACAAAAAAAAGATTTAGAGCCTGATATTTTCATAGAAAGTGGACGTTTTGTAGCAGCTAATCACGCTGTTTTAATCGCTCCTGTATTGGAACTTTTTTCTCAAGAATATGCAGAAAACAAACTCATACTTAAAAAACAAAATCCAAAACTTATCGATGAACTTTATGATCTTTATAAAAGCATAAAACCTTCCAATGCATTAGAATACTTGCACGATAGCATAGATCATTTAGAGAGTATTTTAACTCTTTTTGATTTGGGCTATGTCGATTTGCAAGATCGATCCAATGCTGAAATTTTAACTCATTTGATCACAAAAAAAGCCATCTTGCTTTTAGGAGATAAGCAAAATCCTGCGGATTTACTTGCCATACAAGATGAAGTACAAGAAAGGTATTTGGTAAATTTTTCGCTCTTTCAAAGCATACCTGATTTTTGGGGCTTAGAACAGAATTTCCCCATCATGCCCCTTGATCGCTTAGACGAAGAACCGACTCGAAGTGCAAGTATTTGGGATATAACCTGCGATAGCGATGGAGAAATTTCATACTCTAAAGATAAACCTTTATTTTTGCACGATGTAGATGTAGAAAAAGAAAATTATTTTCTAGGGTTTTTCCTTGTAGGCGCCTATCAAGAAGTACTTGGAATGAAACACAATCTTTTTACTCATCCTACTGAAGCTATTATAAGTATCAATGAAAAAGGCTATGAAGTTGAGGGGATTATAGAAGCACAATCCATACTTGATGCCTTAGAAGATTTAGACTATGATATACACGCTATCATGAATATACTTAATGAACGCATAAGTAATTCCAAGCTTGTAAATGACAAACAAAAAAAACATATTTTAGGGGAGCTTTATCTCTTCTTAAATGATAATGGTTATTTAAAAAGCATAGGAGTTTAGATGAATTTTTGGGGTATTATAAAAGAAGATTTTTCTCAACCAAAGGCACAAGATCCAGCTTTTAATTCTTGTATAGAACTTTTTTTTAATTACCCTGGAGTATGGGCTGTAGTAAATTACCGCTTTGCACATTTTTTTTACATAAGAAATTTTAAACGCATTGCTAGGATGATTAGCGGAATTTCACAATTTCTAACTGGAGTAGATTTACATCCTGGAGCAAAACTTGGAAGACGTGTTTTTATAGATCATGCCAATGGAGTGGTTATAGGCCAAACAGCAATCATAGAAGATGATGTTTTAATTTATCAAGGCGTTACTTTAGGTGGAACAAGCCTTGAAAAAGGTGCTAAACGTCATCCAACCATCAAAAAAGGAGTGATCATAGGCTCAGGTGCAAAAATACTTGGCAATATCACCATAGGAGAAAATACCAAAATAGGCTCAAATGCTGTAGTGGTTAAAGATGTAGGTGCAAATTTAACTGCCGTTGGAATTCCTGCTTATATTATCGAAGAGCGTAAAAATAAAAATATTAGAGCTATAGATGCAAATTGCGATGACAAACTAGAAAAGTTAGAAAAGAAAATTTTAGAACTTGAAAATCTTATATTAAAACGACCTGAATCACAAAAATAATAATTTTTTATAATACATAAAATTATACATATTATTATGCGTATTAATTTTTCCTACAAAATTAATACAAATTTTCACATTTGCTGAAATTTATAACTCATTTTTAAATTAAATTTATTACAAAAATGCAATTTTCTGCTAAAATTAAACAAAAACTATTAAGGATTGAAAAATGCTTACAAAAAGATCTCAAGTTTTAGAAGAATCTATCACTTTAGCCATCACTGCACTTGCTAATGAACTTAAAGCTAAAGGCGAAGATATTATTAGTTTTTCAGCAGGCGAACCTGATTTTGACACACCGCAAATCATCAAAAATGCCGCCATAAATGCTATTGAAAAAGGATGTGGAAAATACACTGCTGTTGCGGGAATTCCTGAAGTATTAAAAGCTATTCAAACCAAATTTAAAAAAGATAATAATCTTGATTATGAAACAAATGAAATCATCACCAATATAGGCGCAAAACACTCTCTTTTTGAATGTATAGAATGCTTAGTAGAAAAAGATGATGAAGTCATTATCCCTAGTCCTTACTGGGTAAGCTATCCTGAAATGGTAAAATTTTCAGGTGGAAAACCTATATTTATAAAAGGCTTGGAAGAAAATGGCTTTAAAATTACCGCTGAACAATTAAAAAAAGCTATCACAGCTAAAACCAAGGTTTTAATGCTAAATTCTCCTTCAAATCCTGTGGGATCGATTTATTCTAAAGAAGAATTAACTCAAATTGCTAAAATTCTAGAAGGAACGCAAATTACTGTTTTAAGTGATGAAATGTATGAAAAACTTCGCTATGATGGTTTTGATTTTGTAGCTTTTGCAAGTGTAAGCGAAGATGCTTTAAAACGCACCGTGACCATTAACGGACTTAGCAAATGTGGAGCTATGCCAGGATGGCGTTTTGGCTATATGGCAAGTAAAAATAAAGCCCTAATTTCAGCCGTTAAAAGACTTCAAGGACAAAGCACTTCAAATATTTGTTCCATTGCTCAACATGCAGCCATTCCTGCTTTAAATGGAGAATGTGATGAAGATATAGAAAAAATGCGTCAAGCCTTTGAAAAACGCCGTAATTTAGCCTTAGATATGCTTAAACAAATCACAAATATCAGTATTTATAAACCAGAAGGTGCTTTTTATCTTTTTGTAAATATACAAAAAATAGAAAAAGATTCTATGAAATTTTGCCAAAAATTGCTTGAACAAGAAAAAGTTGCCGTTGTTCCAGGTATAGGTTTTGGAATGGATGGATACTTCAGACTTTCTTATGCCACAAGCGATGAGCTTATCAAAAAAGGTTTAGAAAGAATAACAAATTTTATTAAAAACTATAAATAATTCTAGGTTAAAGCCTAGAATTATTTAGGCAAATTAAAACCTTATAAAATCAAAATAAAATCAAGGCTTTTTAAGCACAGCATTTACCCTTTGAACACTATCTGATTTATTTAAACTCAATCTTATTATAGAATTTTCTAATCCACCTAAAGAATGTGCTACATTTGCCTCTAGGCTTATCATATCTAAAGCATTTAATTCAAATTTTTCCTTTTCCACTTCAAACCAAATTTTACCGCTTAAAACTTGAACATGTATAGCAAAAGGAGCTTTATGCTCTTTCATCACACTGTCTTTAGCTAATAAAATTTGAATTTCTTTACCTTTTTCATTGTCAATTAAAACATTGATTTTCACTTCTTTTGGGCTAAATTCCGCCTTATTCCATTGAATGATTTTCACAAAATCTCCTTTTTTAGTTTTATAAAACTATAACAAAAACCAAAATATAGATTATAAACTTGTGTTAATTTATTCTTCTTTCCACCAAAAATCCTGTTTAAATTTAGTCCCTATTTCATAAGCCTCACCCATTTTTGGTGTGATAAGGGGTAAATCTAAATTTTCATAAAGAAATTTTACTACCTCATTCCACGCATGAGTTCCCGCTAAAAATCTCCCCCAATGTATAGGCATGACAGCTTTTGCATTAAGATCTTTTGCTTCTTTTAAAATTTGATCAGGAAAAGAGTGTGAATATGGCCAAGCGATATTAAACTGTCCGCTTTCAAGACAAGCTAGGTCAAAACTTCCAAAATATTCACCTATTTTTTTAAAATGTGTAAAATACCCTCCATCTGCGCTAAAAAACACTCTCTTATCTACACTTAAAAATTCCATCACAAAAGAAGCCCAAAGGGTTTTGTTTTTACCATCTCCTCTACTTGAACTGTGCTGTGC
Source organism: Campylobacter sp. BCW_6464 (assembly GCF_001762775.1). Taxonomy (NCBI): domain Bacteria; kingdom Pseudomonadati; phylum Campylobacterota; class Epsilonproteobacteria; order Campylobacterales; family Campylobacteraceae; genus Campylobacter; species Campylobacter sp. BCW_6464. The sequence goes on from NZ_MJXM01000076.1 coordinate 32,898, forward strand.
AGGTGTTGCAATGATTTTTAAATCACCAAATTCTATGCCACTCCACCAATCAAGCTCTATGATTTTTTTCTCACTCACCCCATAGCTTTTTAGATAATTTCCCACTTTTAAAGGTGTGATAAAAATTTTAGCCTTATCTTTTAAAGCTTTTATACTCTTAGCATCTAAATGATCAAAATGTGAATGCGTGATAATCACAGCAAAAATTTCATTAAAATCATTTACATTATAAACAGGAGCATTTTTAAAAGCCTTGTTGATAAAAGAAATAGGCGAAGCATGAGTGTTAAAAATAGGATCAATCAAAATTTTATATTCTTTAAAACTTATAAAAAGCGAAGAATGTCCAAGCCAAGTAATATGCGGAGTGCTAAAACCACTCAAATCAGGCTTGAAAAAAGGTAATTTAAAAGAAGGAATGGCATTTTTTGGATAAAGATAATAATATCTCAAAATTTCTTTAAAAGACACTTTAGGAGTTATAAGACTTTGCTCATTTTCATTAAGAAAAATTTCATATTTTTTACCCTGCACTTTTTTAGCTTTTAATCTTTTATTATTTGAAATATCAAAGGTTTTAAAAAAATCTACACTCACAAACATTTATCCTTTTTTGACAATTTTATACTTTAAAAATCATTACAAACCATATTAACATGGTATTTGCTATCTTGTCTTTAAATTCTATATTTTGTATAAAGATATGTAAAAAAGTAAAGTGAGAGAAATTTTAATCAAAGTATTATTTTATAGTATTTTGATGAGATTTTTTTAGAAATCAAAGTGAACTTTTATCTTTACATTTTTTTACATTGTGCTTTACACATTTTTACATTCTTTTTACAAATACTTTACAAAGCTTTTAAAATCATATTACAGACCTTAAAACTTTACCTTTTATAAAAAGTGGAGTTTGCGATTCATCTAATTTTATGCTGTAGCTTTTATACTCTTTATTTACGCTGATTATTTCTAAGATATTTTCAAAAGGATTTAATTGCAAAAGCTTTACCATAAGCTGTCCATTATAATTTAACACATACAATCCATCGCCTTTAAAATCAGCACTTTCTTCAAAAATCACCCAGCTATCAGGAAAAAGCATAGGCGTCATAGAATACCCATCTACACGAATAGCTTTAATACTAGAACTTGGAATTGTTTTGAAAAAGGCTTTGTCTATAGCCATAAGCTCTCCGCTCTCATAACATTCTAATCCTTCTAATTCATTCCCACCTCCTGCACTTGCACTAATATTAAGTTTAGGGATATAATAAAAACTCTCTTTCTCTGCTTCTTTAAGTTTTGTTTGACTAACGGACATTTTATTGCCGCTAACGGACAAATTTTTATCACTAACGGACATTTTTTCATTTTCACTAACGGACAAGTTATTGAAATAAAAATCTGTTTCACTAATGCCAAAAGCACTAGCTATTTTTTGTAAATTTTTTTTAGTAATATTGGTAGTTTTGTTAATTTCATAACCTCTTATACTATCTAGTGAAACACCAGAAAAATAGGCTAAATCCCTTTGCGTCCAATTTCTTAATTTTCTTAATTCTTTTAACTTGCTTGATAATTCCATAAAAACTCCAAAAAATAATTTATTACATCTTGACAAATGTAATAAATTACATTATAATTCTATTACTTTTAAAAGAATTGTATCACAAAAAGATTTTTTTTAAAAGTGGTTTGGGTGGGTGGGTTTGCAATCTTTTACAAAGGATTTAAAATGTTAGATTTTAAATTCAAAAAGATTGTGAAGTGGCTAGGCTTTAAAGTCTCTATAAAAATAAAGATTAAAAAGCACTAGCAAATTTGCAATCTTCCGCCTCTTATGAGGTGGTTGATTGTGATTATACCATAAAGGAGTAAAAATGCGTAAAAGCTTTACAAGTTTAACCGAACAAATGAGTAAAAAAGGCTTTAAGCTTCGCACTTGGGCTAAATTTAAAAAGTTAAATGAAAGTGATTATAGACTGCTTTTAAATATGAGCTATGGTAAAACAAAAGGTATAAGAGGCAGAGCTAAAGAATTAAAAGAAATGCTAGAAAAAGATGGATTTAAGGTGGCTTAAATGTGGGTAAGTAGTAAAGAATTTGCAGTAATAAATGATTTTAAATACGACACTTTGCAAAAGGCTATTAATCGTGCAATAAAACAAAATAAAAAAATTTGCACATTAAGTAGTAATATATTACATTTTATAAAAATATCAGGAAAAGGACGCGGTGGTAAAACCCTTCAAATCTGGTCTAAACCTTTAAATAAGGAAGAAACACAGCTAGTAGAGCAAGGTTTTAACATAGAAGATATAAGCAATACTACTACTATAACTCCTAAAACAACACAAGAAGCTTTAAGCAAAGCATTAAATGATGATGTTTTGCTTAAAAATTCTAAAGCCTTGCAAGTGCAAAACACTGACAAAACCAAACTTAGCGAAAATCAAATACAAATAAACAAAGATAGCTTAAGTCTCTTTGCAAAAGCCAGTTCTAAAAAGCAAAATTTAGCCTTACAAAAAGCTGCTGTGGTTAAAGAATGGCTCCATGCTAAAGGCAAGATAAGCACAAATGATTTTATAAATTACATTAACGCTAAAAAAATCTATGAGTTTAAACTCACACAAAACAAACTCTTTGCTTGGCAAAAAGAATACTTAGCAAACGGACTTGATGCTTTAATAGATAAAAGAGAAAATAAAAAAGATGATGCCATTAGTGCTCTTGGTATAAAAGAGCTTTTTATAAATACCTTACTTGCTCAAAAAGGAAGGCTTAATGCTTCTAATATCCACAGAGTGCTAAATTATGAATTAGCAAAAAATGGCAAGTTAGATTTAAAAGATTTTCTAGGCAAAAAAGATGAATTTATAAGCTATGAGTGTGTTTTAAGAAGTATGAAAAAATACTTAAAAGAAAACAAACTCATAAAAAATATCATCTTGCATGGCGAAGATGGAGCTATAAGCAGACATCTACCAGCACTTGGTGTGAGTAATTGGAAAGTTTCTACTATCAATGAAATCGTAGAAATTGATGCAAGTCCGCTTGATGCTATTTGTAAAGTAGATTTTATCAATGAAACTTATGGGCTAAAAGGCGATGAGTGCTCTTGGCATAAACGCTACACTATAATATCATTAATCGATACTTATAGTGGTGTGGCTAGCTTTTATCTAGGCTTTAGTGAAGATAGTTTAAGCATAGCAAGAGCCATTGCAAAATACATCAGCACTTATGGTGTGCCAAAATGCATACACTCAGATAATGGCAAGGCATTTTTAAGTAAAAATGTCAAAGCTCTTTTAGAGAGATTAAACATTGATTATAAAGCGATGCCAGCTTACAGTGGCTGGAGTAAGCCTTATGTAGAAAATAAATTCAAAGATTTACAAAACTCACTCACTGCAAACTTAGTTGGATACATAGGATCTAATGTTAAAGAAAGACAGGCCATTGAGTTTTTTTATTCTAAAAAAGAAAGAAGACTTAAAAAAGGCTATAAAACTAATCAAAGAAGACTTAAAACACTTGAGTATATGAGAGAGTGCATTGATGATTATAGTGCGTATTTTATGAATAACAAATGGCTTGACCGACTAGGTGCCACTCCAAAAGAAAGTTTTGAAGCAAAGATTAGCGATGCCATTAGTATAGATGAGCTTAGCCTTAGTATGTATTTAGGCGGTGAATTAAAACTTAGAAAGGTGCTAAATAAAGGATTAAGTCTTAATGGCACTCTTTTTTATAATCCAAAATTATACACCCATGAAGAAGTGTTTGTGTGTGAAAATCTTAATAATCAAAATGAAATCTTTTGCTTTGATAAACAAAAAGAACTTATTTGTGTAGCAAACAACTTAGATTTAGAACTTGGAGTAAGCATTGAAGAAGCTAAAGTTGCTAGAAAACTTGTAAATAGAGCCATAAAAGCAAATAAAGACAAAATCGATGAGCAAAGAATGATTTTAGAAAAGAATATGGAAAAGTATTTAGCTCTTGGCAAGGAAAAACTAGAAAAAGTCAAAGCTCCAAAAACAAAAGCTAGTAACAACGCTAAAAAAGAACTTGAATTTTCAAAAGCCCTTGTTAGCAATGGTGATTTTGAACATTTGAGTACAAAAGTTATAAAAGATACCAAATGCAAAATTCCAAAATGGGAAAATGCTGCCAAAAAGGCAGGGTATTAAAAGTCTTTAAAAGCTTTTAAAGTCTATTTAACACGCTTTGAAAGTTTTTAAAAGCTTTTAAAAAAGCTTAAAAACAAAAGGATTTATATGCAAGAACTAAGCAAAGAATTAGAATGCTTTTTAGAGCAAAGCGGTATGAAGCCAAGTGCATTGGCAAGAGCGATTGGTGCGAGTGCTTCTTTAATCTCACAGATTAAAAGTGCAAGCTATAAAGGTGATGTGGCTTTATGGAGTAAAAAGATAAGAGATTTTATCGCTAATCACAAAGATAAGCAAAATGAAAAACCTAAAAAAGAACAACTTTTTAGAAGCCGTGATTTTTCTATGGCTACTTTTGTAATGAGCGAAGCGGTAAATGAAAAAGAAATCGCACTTATTTTTGGAGAAGCAGGAACAGGAAAAACCACTATTATAAACGAGTTTATTAAAACCAGACCACAAAGTATTTTAATAGAGGCAACTTGTCATACAAGTGTGGGTGTAATGCTTGATGAGCTTTTAAATGCTCTTAAAATCGAAGCAAATAGCAACAATGCTTCAAAACTAAAAGCAATTGCAAGATTTTTAAAGACCAATGAAAAGATTTTAATCGTAGATGAAGCCGAATATCTACCACTAAAGGCTTTGGAGGATTTAAGACGCATTGCGGATTTTGCTAGAGTGCCTCTTATTTTAGTAGGAACTGAGATTTTATACAAAAACCTAATGGGTAAAAACAAAGAGCTTAAACAACTTTACTCAAGGATTTGTGGTAAATGGATGATGAGAGGACTTAGCAAGGAAGAAAGTGATGAGTTTTTTGGCAAGGGCTATTTTAAATTTAGCAATGGTAATTTTAGAAGCTCTGCAAAGCTTTTAAAAAAGGCCTTAAGACTTGCAGAACTTGAAGAGTGCGAAATCAATGATGAGTTATTAACTAGTGCAAGCGAGATGGTTATATTATGAGTTTTGAAGAGATAGCTAAAGAACTTAATCTTAGCGTGACACGCGTTCATCAAATCTAT
>NZ_MJXM01000077.1:0-3861 GCF_001762775.1 Campylobacter sp. BCW_6464
TATATTGCTAAAAATTTTGATGTTGTAGTGGTACATGTTTTTTATCATTGTTTTTGTGCAAGACAAAGTATTGATCAAAAGTATAATCCAAAGCTTATTCCCAATCAAGATGATTTAGAGCGTGTAAATGGCATTTTAAAAAATATTAATTTAGGACATTTATCGGTTAATAAAGATAATTTTGAACAAATTATTCCTCTTATAGAGCAAAAAGTTAATAAAATGAAACAAGCAGGTTTGGTTGATGAAAGCCAAAAAATAGAACTTTCTTGTGATTTTATCCCACCTAATGGAGATTATCAAAACTATGGCATTATGGCAGCTATTGATCATATCAATGCTTTAAAAGATTTAGTTAAACGCTTTCCAAAATTTGCAGATTTACCAAAAATTTATGGGGGGGGGGTCTTATGGAGGATACTTAGCCTTGCTCATAGCAAAGATAGCTCCTTGGTATGTGGATGGTGTGATTGATAATTCAGGTGTTTGCTTGCCATTTTTGGCGTGCATTTTAGGAAGAGAAATGAATCAAGGGGAATTTTATTTCGAAGGAAGTGGTTATAGACTTTATTGTTTTGTATATAAATACTGGAATAGAAATATGAATTCTTCTTATTATTTTGGTGATGAAAATTATTTAATCAGAGCAGTTTTAAATTCAAACCATCTTCAAATTCAATCAAATTTAAATAAAAATACCATTTTTGTAAGCTATCATAGTATACAAGATATGGGTGCGCCAGTGCAAAATAAAATAGAACTTTATAAGTGTTATCAGGAATTAGGATATGATGCAACTTTACATTTAATAAAGGATGAAAATGATATAGATGGTAGATTTGTAAAAAGTTTAGAGCATGGACTTAGAATGACTGATAGGGCTTTATTTAGAAAAGAACTTCCTTTAATGCTTGAAAAACTACAAGGAAGAAAATCTTTTATGCAAGAAAATTCTATCTCTTATCCTTGTGGGAATAAAGTATTTGTGTTTAAGGATTTAGAAGATAAATTTGAGTTAGAGATGATAAATTAAAATAAAGATAAAGGATATAAAATGACAGCATATTTACATATAGGAACTACTAATACAGGAAATCAAGAAAAACAAGGCTTCTTGATGCAAAACGAAGAAAAGCTTTTGCAAAAAGCTTATATTTACCCAAAAAGTCTTAGAGTGGCAAATAGGCATTGGGCTTTGGTGGATATGGTTTTAGAATTGGTTCAAAAAGAAGATATTTTAAAAAAAGAGAGTGTTTTAAGTCATATCACAAATGAAAGACTTCTTAGAGCTATAGAAAATTTTAAAAGTGAAAGTGCTTTACATAAAGATAAAAAATTTATTTTTTCAGCTGAGGGTATAGTTTGGGATTTTTCTACCAAAAAACATGTAGAAATTTTAGAAAAGATTATGAGAGAGTTAGGTTTTACTCAAATTTATATTATTGTGTATTTTAGAGATACTTTGGGTTATTTAAACTCACATTGTTCTCAAGATCATAAAAACAATATGGGGTATTATTCTGCTGATTTTGCTCCGCAAGATCATCCTAGAAAATATATTTTTGACTATGAATGGATTTGCAAAACTCATGCTGAGGTATTTGGAGAAGAAAATTTGATAGTAAGACTTCTAAGGGAGGATTATGTAGGAGGGACTTTACTTAAGGATTTTGTTTATCATTTAGGACTTGAATGGGATGAGAGTTTTGTTTTAAAACAAACCAAAAATGAAAGTTTTAATCTTTTAGGAATGGAGCTTATGTCAAGATTAAATCAAAAAGATTTAAAGCAGGATAATCTTAATTCTTTGCTTTTTATGGCAAGAAGAAAATTTGAAGGCAGCAAAGAAAAAAGATTAAAATTTGCAGTGCAAAAAGATATTGCTAAAGCTTATGTGGATTATTTTGCTTCTTCACTTGAATGGGTAAAAAACAAATATTTCCCGCATAAAAATTCTCTTTTTACTCCTGTGAATTGGGAAGAATATGAACAAAATTATACTTTAACCCATATGCTAAGTAAAGATTGGGATGATGTGGCGGATTTTATAGCGCAAATTATTGTTTCTAAAAATGAAATCATCAGTTCTTTAAAAGAACAGCTTGAACTTGCAAGGAAAGATTAGTCTTTCATTGCAATTTCAAGCATTTTTTTGATATTTTCAAAGCTTTCAAAATTTTCAGGTGTGATAAATTCTGCTTTTAAGGGTTTTTTATAAAATTTTTCTATTTCGGCAACCAAAGCCATGATATCGATACTATCGATAAAATCTTCACTTACTAGATTTTCCATACTCTCATTGATATCTGTTCTTTCTATATTGATAAAAAATTGTTTGATTTCTTGCATTTTTTCTCCTTTAGTTTTTTGAAATTATAAAATATTTATTTAAACAAGTTCTTTTAAAACCTTTCTATCGATTTTTCCATTTTGATTAAGCTTAAATTTGTCGAGTTTAATAAAATTTTTTGGGATCATATAAGAAGGTAATTTATCTTTTAAAAAAGCTTTAAAATTAATTTCTTCTTCACTTTCATAAAAACAAATAATATCTTCTTTAAAAATACATGCACTGTTTTTAATATTCGCATGGGAATTTATCACGCTTTCTATTTCTCCAAGTTCTATCCTATGCCCCATATATTTTATCTGATTATCCACTCTCCCATAGCACAAAAGCTCTCCAAATTCATTATAAGAAACGATATCTCCTGTTTTATAGAGTAAATCTAAATAATTATCATGTAAAGGATTTTGAATAAAAGCTTGTTTGGTTTTTTCTTTGTCATTATAATACCCTAAAGACAAAGAAGTTCCACGTACGAAAAGCTCCCCTTTAACACCTATTTGTTTAGGACTTATGAAATTCATATTTTCATCAAAAACTAAAAGTTCTGTGTTTTTACACGCTTTGCCTATAGGTAAAAGTTCTTCATCTTTAAAAGTGCGATTGATGATATAAAAAGAACATACATCAGTGATTTCTGTTGGGCCATAAAGGTTGGCAAATAAGGCATTGGGTAAGTGTTTACGCCAAATATTTAGCTGTTTATTGGGCATGATTTCACCGCAAAAAAGTATTTTTTTTAAGGTATTTAAACTAAAATTATTCAAAGCTTCCGTATTTGCAAAATAAATTAGCACCGAAGGCACCCAAAATATAGTGCTTACTTTTTCTTTTTCAAGGCATTCTAAAATTTTATTTGGAAAGGCAAAAAGATGATTAGGTAAAAGGTGTAAAGTCGCTCCTGATTTTACACTTGAAAAAATATCTAAAATGCTATTGTCAAAATAAAATGGTGCTTGATTGGCTAAAATTTCATTCTCATCAAATTTAAAAGTCTCACACACCCAAAAAGTATAATCAATCACACTCTTATGTGCTATGCTTACTCCTTTAGGAATACCTGTGCTCCCACTTGTAAAGAAAACATAGAGTAAATTAGTATCTATATGTTTTTCTTTGGCATGCTTTATTAAACTCTCATCTATATCAAAACTTTCAAAGTCTTGTGTATAAAGCGTAGGTAAATCTAAGTTAAAATTTAAGTCCTTTGAAGTGATAAAAAGTTTAGGCTTTAAAACCTCTATGACTTTTTCTACTCTTTCTTTAGGACTTTTTTCATCTAAAAGGGTATAAAAATTTCCACTGAGTGCCACTCCAAAAAATGAAATCAAACAATCAATCCCTTTAGGCAAGATGATTAAAACAGGAACTTGAGTAGGATTATCATTTTTTAAAGTTTTTAAAATTTCACTGGCTAGTTTTTTAGAAAAAAGATCAAAGTCTTTATAAGTGATTTCTTTTCTTTCCTTGGCAAAGGGTTCTACAAAAGCAGTTTTTTCGCTAAATTTGATTAA
>NZ_MJXM01000078.1:0-94258 GCF_001762775.1 Campylobacter sp. BCW_6464
TTTGGATAGCTGCAAGTGGAGAGAGATATTTTGATACGATGAAATAAAGGAGGATGACGCTAAATACTACTACAATAATGACAACAATAGCTTGAATAAATGCAGCTTTATGAATAGGTTTATTTATAATATCAGCGCTTTCGGTAATACAAGCTGTATAAGCAAAGACTTTAGTACAAGTTCCAAGTCTTTCTTGTCCTTTTAATCCATAGGTAAAAAAATTATAATTTCCATTAGCCTTATATGCATTTAAAACTGGAGAATGATCAATAGACGGATTTAATAATTCTTTATTGGTTGCAGCAAATATTTTATTTTCTTCATCAAATAAAAAAGTATTTCCAGGAGTTTTTGCAACTAAATTTTGTAAATCTTCAGATGGCATATCTATACCTAACACCCCAATAAATTTACCATCTTTATAAATAGCTTTAGAATATGTTATCACATATTGTTTTGTTGCAGTATCTAAATATGTTGGTGTAATAAAAACATTATTCGTTTTTAACGCTCCTTGATACCATTCTTTTGCTTTTATATCCAAATTATCATATAAATTAGGCATTATTTTTTTGTTATCATTAGCTTGTTCGCTGAGTAAAACTTTTCCATTTGCTAAACCTAAATAAGTATTTAATGCGTCTGTACTATGGCGATAATATTTCAATATTGGACCAACATTGTTAATAATATTTTCTTCGGTATTTAAAGATTGATAAGGTAAATTTATTATATCTTTTTCTAAATTCTCGGTAAAAGATATATTTGTTGACCTAAAATTTTCAACAGTAGATTGCGTAACTTTAAGCAGGTCAGTTTGATTTTTAAGAGTACTTTCATGTAGTGAGGTTTTTGTAAAATAAAAACTTACAATACCTAGAATAATTAAGGCAAAAATTGCAATTAAATTTGCAATGAGAGAAAGCTTAAATTTTATACTATTCATTTTTTTCCTTTATTTGTATTTATTTTTAAATTTAAAATTAAATCTAGTATTATTTTATCAAAAAATATAAAATATTTCTTGACTTTTATCTTGAAAATTTAAAAATTTAATTATATTAATTGAAAATTATATGTATTTTTCTAAAAAGTAGCATTAATATAAAATAATAAAATATTTAGTTAAAAATTGAATTGTATGAAATTTATATTTATAAAGGATTAGAATGGCTTATACGATCATAGAGGTAGAAAGAAAAACAGGAGTTTCTAGTAGAACACTTAGGTTTTGGCTAGATAAAGGTTTATTTCCCTTTGTGGAAAAAGATAAAAATGGAGTGCGTTATTTTAGTGAAAAAGATTTAGAATGGGTGATTTGGGTGGATTGTTATAGACAAATTGGCATGAGTATCGAGGATCTTAAAAGATATATTTTTTTATGTGCTAAAGGAAAGAGTACTGCAAAAGAGAGATTAGAGATTATTTTAAAATTAAAAGAAAAAACACTAAAGGATATGAAAAAATTGGAGAATATTATAAAAAAACTTGATTTTAAAATAGATTATTATGAAAAAATGGTTATGGAAAATAAAGATGAGCTAAATCCTTTAAGTAAAGATTATATTAAACGGAAAAAACGAGTAAAAATTTAAAAATATTTAATTTTATTCTTGACTTACACCAGATGTTAGGTTTTATACTTTTGATTAACATGATAGAAAAATGTTTTAATAATTAAGAACTATTAGTTTTTAATAAAAAATAAAAAAAGGATAAAAATGCAAAGAAGAAAATTAAGAAATTTGGAAGTAAGTGTCTTAGGACTTGGTTGTATGGGAATGAGCTTTGGTTATGGAGAAACTAAAGATGAAAAAGAGATGATAACACTCATTCATAGGGCAAAGGATCTTGGTATTGATTTTTTTGATACAGCCGAAGTTTATGGTCCTTTTATTAATGAAGAATTAGTAGGTAAAGCAATAAAACCTTTTAGAAATGAAGTGGTATTAGCAACAAAATTTGGTGTCAGGATTGAGGGTGTTAAGCAAATTGTCGATAGTACACTTAGTAAAATCAGACAAAGTTTAGAAGGTAGTTTGAAGCGTTTGCAAACAGATTGTATAGATCTTTATTATCAACATAGAGTCGATACAAATGTTCCAGTTGAAGAAGTTGCTAATTTAATGAGCGAGTTTTACAAAGAAGGAAAAATTAAGGCTTGGGGTATGAGTGAAGCAGGGGTGCAAAGTATTAAAAAAGCTCACGCAGTATTTCCGCTTAGTGCGGTTCAAAGTGAGTATTCTTTATGGTGGAGAGAACCAGAAAAAGAACTTTTAAAAGTTTTGGAAGAATTAAATATAGGTTTTGTTCCTTTTTCTCCTTTAGGAAAAGGATTTTTAGCAGGTAAATTTGATGCAAATTCTACTTTTGAAAATAATGACTTTAGATCACAAGTTCCACGTTTTAAAAGCGAGAATTTAAAAGCTAATTTGGATTTAGTTTATGCATTAGAAGATATAGCAAAAGCTAAAAATGCTACTTTAGCACAAATTGCTCTTGCTTGGGTTTTAGCACAAAAAACATTTATTGCACCTATTTTTGGAACAACAAATTTACGAAGATTAGAAGAAAATATTAATGCTGTTAATATTGATTTTACTCAAGAAGAATTAAATCATTTAAAGAGTATTTTAGAAAAAATAATAATCAAAGGGGATCGGTATGCCGGTGAAGCAGCTCTTAGAGTTGGGAAATAAAAAGTTTGGTTTATTTCTTATTGTAATGGTTTTATGTAGTTTTGTTAAAGGAGTGTAAATGCAAGAACTTGAAAGTAAAGGAATTCATGGAAGTTTTAAAGGCGATAGTAAATTTTTTAGCAAAAATGTAAAAGTTTCTATGATGTTTAAATCAAACGAGTGGAGAAATTTTAGTGGAGCTTTGGTTGAATTTGAAGCCAGTGCTAGAAGTGCATGGCATACTCATCCTCAAGGACAAACCTTAATCGTAACAGAGGGTGAAATCATCACAAAAGTTCTAGGTCAAAAAGCCTTTATAGCCAAAAAAGGCGATGTGATAAGCTGTCCTATAGGAGTAAAGCATTTTCATGGTGCGACTAATACAAGTAGTGGAGCACACATAGCACTTACAGGCGAGAAAGAAGGTAAAAATGTAGAATGGCTTGAGCTTGTAAGTGATGAAGAATATGAAAATGCCTTAAAAGAAGCAAGAGAGTAAAGAAATTTGTAAATAAAACGCAAAAATTTTATAAAAACTTTTATGTTTTTTGGAGTATTTTAAATGCTCTTTTTTCGCAAATTTTAAAAACCACAAAGGATAAAACCATGCAATTAAGACAAAAAGCAAGAGAAATTTTTGAAAAACTCTTAGGAGGAGCAAAAAAGGATCAATTTTTTGCAAGTGATAAAGAGTATTTTATCAATCACATAAATTTTACTTTTGACGAGAGTTTTGTAAAAGCAAATTTGGATACACAAAAATATTTTTTAATCACCCTTGCTTCTACTTTAGCAGTAGGTGGAAAAATAGAGTTTAAAGCTTTACTTCAAGGTGCAATCAAGAATGATATAAGTCCTATTGTCATCAAAGAAGTGATTTATCAAGCTACGCCTTATGTGGGTTTTGCTAGAGTATGTGATTTTTTAAGTCTTTGTAATAAAGCATTTAAAAAACTAAATATTGCCTTATCTTTGACTTCACAAGACACCACTACGCAAGAAAATCGCAAAATAAAAGGCAGGGAAATACAAAATGCTATTTTTGGTGAAGCCAATATCACTAAAATGATAGAATCTACCCCAGAAGATAAAGCTTTTATAAATGATTTTTTGAGTGCGAATTGTTTTGGAGACTACTATACACGCACAGGACTTGATCTAAAAACTAGGGAGCTTTTAACCCTTGTGTATCTTATCTCACTTGGTGGGCTAGACAATCAAGTAAAAGCTCACATACAAGGCAATCTTAACATGGGACAAAGTAGAAAAGATTTGCTAAATATCATTGCAGCTCTTATTCCATATATCGGTTATCCAAAGGCTTTAAATGCAATTGCTGTGTTAGATAGTTTGACTTTATAATTTTTTTATGTTAAAAATTTATGTTGCATTTTTATTGAATGAAAGGATTAAAAAATGGACTTTAAAACTTTATTGAATATAAAAGAAAAAAGATTACAAGAATGCCAAGAATTGATAAAAAAGCTTGAAAAGGAAAGAAGCAATTATGAAATTGCAAATTGTAAAAATATAAAAGAAATAAATATAAAATTAGAAAAATTGATAAAAAAAGAAATTTTATTTTTTGAAAATTTAGAATATGAAAAATTTAAAAATAATCCCCAAGAATTTGATGATTTAGAAGATGAAATTTATTTTTATTTTGATTTATATATGATAAATATTTCCAAACTAGAGTTAAAAGAGCTTGAGTTTAACTCTAAAGTTGAATTTAAAAAATATGAAGAACGCTATGAGACAAGAAAAGATAAAAAAGATTTTATTAAACTTTCAAAATCAATTTTGCAAACTTCAAAAGATTTATTTCAAGTTACAATTTTGGCTGGATTTTCCATAATTATTTTTATACTCATTCTACATTCTTTGCAAACAAAAACCATTCCTTTTTTGGATAGCCAAAAGGCAACTGCTTTGGCAATTACAGGAGTTTTATTTGGAGGAATTTTTAGTTTTTTCTACATGGGAATATTTTCTTTTTCAAGAGAACTATATAAACAATATTTTAAAATACCAAAAAGAATCCCTTTTATAATTTATATCACTTCATCCATTATCACTTTTATCACATTACAGAAACCCAGTATATTATTATTAATATCTATTGCTATTGTATTTATAGTTGCAAATGGTGCATTATATTTTTTTGGAAAAAAATATAGAATTTCATCAAATAACTTTGAAATTTTTGCAACACAAACAATGTTAATATTTGTAATATATATAGCTATTGCTATTATTAGTGTTTTTATCATCATTAAATCTCAAGAAGTTAATTATATTTATCTGGGTATTGGTTATTTAATTATTTTTATATTTTTTAGTCTTCAATTGTGTTTTAAAGACTTTAAAAGTTTTAAATTTTTTGCTTTGATTAACACTATTATCTTATTTTTATCTATTATGTTTTTAAATGAAAATATTACTTCTTATTTGAAAATAGGCAATTTTAAGGTAGAAGAAATGACACTAAGTAAAAATAAAATTGTAAAAAATAAATTATTAGATAATAATATCAGCTTTATTGAAAATGAAGAAGGTTTAAAAGTAAAAGATTTATATATTCTTTCAGATGCAAAAGATGTATATTATATACAAAGCAAAAAAGAAGAAAATAAGAAACTAAAAAAGTCATTTCTAATAGATAAAAAATATGTTTTAGATAAAGATTTTTGATAAAAAAGGAAAGTTAAAGTGCAAAGTATAAGTTAAAATATTTTACTTTAGTATAAATTGCACTTATTTTTAAATATATCAGTTTAAAAGAACTTAAAGACTATAAAAATGCGAAATAAAAGCAGTTTCTATTAAAGAAAAATAAAATAACTTTATAATTTTCTTAAAATTTTGCAATATTTTTTTACATTTTTTCGATAAGAAAAAAGCTTAAAGTCATTCTTTTTTGCTACAAATTTGGTGTTTTTGTGAAATAAATTTTCAAGCTTTTTTCTTGTTTTTTCAATTTGTTCAAGTGAAGTAGTATTAAAAGAATTTAAGATAATTTTTATTTCTTTTTGCTTTAAAAAGTTTAGAATATCAGTATTTTGTTTACCTAGCCAAATTTCAAAACCAAATTTAAGTCCGACTTTAAAACTAAGCATATCAAAAAGTGTTTCACGCATAGAATTTAACAAATAATTTGACATTATAAATTGTTTTCTTAAAAGAGCTTTTTCTAATTTTGTAAAAGTAAAATAAAACTCATTGCATATTTCATCAAAATCTTTTTCTGTTGGTTTCTTAATGCAAAAAACATTCTCATTTTGAGTTTTCTTAAATCTTTGATCTTTATCTATAAGCGCTTTGCTTAAAGGTTCAAATTTATAATAATGTTTCAATGATTTTAGGGGGATAAATTTAAAGTCTATTCTCACTCCATTTTTAAAAATTACCAAAAAACTCACCCAATTTTTAGGCAAATCAGCTTTATAGAATTCAAAGCTTTCAGGCGCTTGATAAAATAAAATTTTTCCAAAATTTTTAATAAATTTAGGTAATTTTGCTTTTTTGATATCTTTGCTTTTGTTTAGGTTTAATAATTTTCTCAAATTTTTAGATTTTAGAAAAAATGAAATATCATAATCTTGATATTTATCCTTTTTAGCTTTCTTATTTACTCTTGAACCTTCAAGTGTTATAAGACGAATTTGTTTATAAATAAAAGCAATATTTTTAATTTTTTCTAAAATTCTTTTTTTGCTTTGCATCTAAAAATTCCTTTTAAAAAAAATCTTAAAAGTTTTATATTTATATAATAATGATTTTTATCCATTTTGATATACTTTAAAAATATTAAATTTTCATAAATTTTTAAGATATTTTTATATTTTATTAAAAATTCTATCCTTGTTTAAGGATAAGAAAATAAAATCTCTAAGAAATCTTCGCTATAAAAATTTGTTTTATTTTATATATTCCATTCATTTAAAATCGCTCCTTTATCACACAATTTCTTTATATTTAGAAGTAGCTTTGGCGGTATAAATTCTTTTATATTTTAAAATTTCTAAAGATTTTTAACATTATAAAAAAATACGTTAAACAATCAAAAAATTTTAACACATCAAGTATTTTTCTAATTTTTAAAAAATTATTTTCACTCTTGACTTATAGCTACTCTAATGTTTTATAATTATAAAAAATCAAAAAAGGAGCAAAAATGCAATACAAAATTTTAGAAAACAATCGCATCGCAAGTAAAGGCTATGCAATGCTTAGCAAGGATGCGAAATTCACACCTTTTGAATTTAGTCGCCATGCTATTGGCGATAATGATATTTTGATTAAAATCCTATATGCAGGTATTTGTCATAGCGATATTCACACTGCAAGAAGCGAGTGGGGAGAGGCTACTTATCCTTGTGTGCCTGGGCATGAGATAGCAGGAGAAGTGATTGCTGTGGGTAAAAATGTGAGTAAATTTAAAGTAGGAGATTACGCAGGGGTTGGTTGTATGGTAAATTCATGCGGTGAATGCGATGCTTGCAAACGCTCACAAGAGCAGTTTTGCGAAAATGGCAAAACCATCTTTACTTACAATAGTTGTGATGTATTTCACGGCAATGAAAACACTTATGGGGGCTACTCAAACAACATAGTTGTAAGTGAAAAATTTGCCATTTGTGTGCCAAAAAGTGCACCGATGGATAAGGTTGCACCTTTGCTTTGTGCGGGTATTACCACTTACTCGCCTTTAAAATTTTCTAAGATAAAAGAAGGCTCAAGCGTTGCTATAGCAGGCTTTGGCGGACTTGGTATGATGGCTGTAAAATACGCTGTTAAAATGGATGCAAAGGTTAGCGTTTTTGCTAGAAATGAAAACAAAAAAGCCGATGCTTTGGCTATGGGTGTAAGCTCATTTTACACAAGCACTGATAAAAACGCCGTAAAAGAACGCTTTGATTTAATCATCTCAACCATTCCAACGCCTTATAATCCTGCCATTTATTTGGATTTACTTAAATTTGGTGGCGAAATGGCTATAGTTGGCTTACCTCCTGTGGAAGATAAGGTAAATATAGGCATAAATGAGCTTGTGCATAAGGCAGGCAAAAAGGTTTATGGTTCGTTAATTGGCGGTATTGCTGAAACTCAAGAAATGCTTGATTTTTCTTTAAAACATGGAATTTATCCAGAAACCGAGCTTATTACCCCACAAGAAATCGATAAAGCTTATGAAAATCTAACCTCAGGAAAGGCTAAATTTCGCTATGTTATTGATATGACAAAAGAATAATTTAATACTTATCAAAAACTACATCGCTAATGTCAAATCCTCTTTGCTTAGCGATGTCTAAAAGCTCTTTTGTGCTTTTTTCATCTATTATATTTCTTGCTAAAATCCAAAGATATTTTTTATCAGGACTACCCACAATGGCAACTTTATACTCGCTATCAATAAAAATGATTTCATAATTTACTCTATTAAAAAGGTTCATAAAGATATTAAATCTCACTGCTAATTGTCTATTTGAAACGATTTTTGCCTTACCTTTTATGCTTGAAATTTCATTTTCTTTACTGCAAAAATTCTCAATCTCTACATAAGGAACACCATTTTTATATTTAAGCTCGTATTTTGCCTTTGAATTTAGGCAAGATTTTTGAAAAAAGGCGGGTTTTCTAGCCATTTCAAGCCATTCTCCCATATAATTTTGTAAAGAAAGTTCGCCAATTAATTCAAGCATTTTTTTCCTTTTTGTCTTTCTCGCCCCATTTGCACATAGCTTGTAAAATGGGAATTAAACTTTGTCCGCGTTTGGATAAGCTATATTCTACCTTGGGTGGAATTTGAGCGTATTCTTTTCTGATAATTAAACCATCATTTTCTAGTTCTCTTAAGGTATTGGTTAAAGTTTTAAAAGATATGGAGCTTAAAAAGCGTTTGAGTTCATTATAACGCACGATTTCATAGCGAAATAAGCAGTATAAAATACTCATTTTATATTTTCCATTAATTAATGCTAGAGTATAGTTAAATCCACATTCTTCGAAATTGCACTGAGAATTCTCTTTAGTCATTTAACATTCCTTTAGTATAGTATCTTACTTTATTTTCTGTATTGAAAATGATATTATGCTAAGTTATAATTGTATCATAAAATTTAAAAAAGGATAAAAATGAAAAATATACTCTTGCTTAATGGTGCTAAAGAATTTGGAAGTTCAAAAGGACAGCTTAATTTAACATTGCATAATCATGCTTTAGAAATTTTAAAAACATTAGGATACGAAGTAGATCAAACTCACATAGATCAAGGATATGATCCTAAAGAAGAGATACAAAAATTTATAAAAGCTGATGCTGTGATCTATCAAATGCCAGCTTGGTGGATGGGCGAGCCTTGGATAGTTAAAAAATATATCGATGAAGTGTTTGGTTTGGGTGCTGGAGTGCTTTTTAAAAATGATGGAAGAACTCATGAAAATCCTAGTAAAAACTACGGAAAAGGTGGTTTAGATCATGGTAAAAAATACATGTTTTCTCTCACTTGGAATGCACCTCTTGAAGCCTTTAATGATAAAAATGAATTTTTTGAAGGAAAGGGTGTAGATATGGTGTATTGGCATTTGCATAAGGCTCATGAATTTATAGGTATGAAAGCTTTACCAACTTTTATGTGTAATGATGTGGTAAAAAATCCTCAAGTGGAAAAATATCTAAACGAGTATGAACTACACTTGAAAAAAATTTTTTAAAAAATTTGACTTAAAAATTTCAAGGTGTAACATTGACTCGAACAAAGTATTTGTATATCTTGCTTGTTTTAGTTATGTTTTTATGGGGCTCATCTTGGCCTACTTCTAAGATTTTATCAGCTTATGCTGATACTTCTGTGATTACTTTTTGGCGTTTTTTCTTTGTTTTGCTAGGCTCTTTGATGGTATTAGGCTTTTTAAGAATTCCTTTAAGGCTTGAAAAATCTATTTTAAAATGGGTGCTGATAGCAGGAATTTTAAATGGGTTTTATACTTTTGTATTTTTTATTGCCATTAAGCATGGTTTAGCTGGAAAAGGCGGTGTTTTGGTTACAACTATGATTCCTATTTTTTCTTATTTTATATTTATGATAGCGATATTATTTCAAAAAGATAAAAAATCAACTCACAAGATCACAAAGAGTGAAATTTTAGGATTATTTTTAGGTTTATTATCTGGATTTTGTTTGTTAAATTTAGGGAGTTTAGAAGATTTATTTGGTAAATTTAATATTTTATTTTTAACTTGTTCTTTTATTTGGGCTTTGATAGCAGTGTTTAATCATAAAGCCAAAGGAGCTCACCCTTTGGCGATTAACTTTTATATTAATCTCATTTCTGTTTTAATGTTTTCTTGGGTATTGTTTGATGTAAAAAGTTATGAAATTTTTCATTTTGAATTTAAATTTTGGATCAGTATGTTTGTCGTTGCTTTTTTATCAACTATTATAGGTACTAGTATTTATTATTATGGGATTCACATTTTAGGGAGTGTTAAGGCAAATTCTTTTGTTTTAATCACTCCTGCTAGTGCTTTAATTTGCAGCTATTTTATACTAGATGAGGTGCCAAATGCACTTACCTTGTTAGGTTGTGCCTTGGCTATAGGTGCTATATATTTTATCAATATTTATGGCAAAAAAGCTTAGATCATTTTCTATAACCGTGGCTATTTTTGTATAGTCTCCTGTGCTTTGTCCTACTGCCATTAAAATGATAGGAATACCACTTTTTGGTACCTGTATGCTTCCAAAAACTGCAGGATCTGAAATAATATCTGTTGAGTTTTTATGCTCTATACTTTTGCTAGATTCTGTATAAATCACCATTCTATCACACTTTATAACTAGTATTTAAAAAAGCATCTATGCCTTTTTGAGTAAAAACATCTTTATTTGTTCCTAAAATAACGCGTATAATAGGATCTTTTGAGCTTTTAAAAATAGGATTTTCACATTCTCTAGCTTCTAAATTAAAAGGTGTAAAAGTATCATGAGTATTTAAAATATCATCTTTTTGCAAAGCTCTTCCTTTAAAAATTCCAACTCTCATTTTAGCATCGCTGGATTTAGAGTTTAAAAAACTTTTTACTTCAAAGCTACCTGCTACGCATAAATACCCACGAAAACCTATTTTTGCTAAACCAAGTTCTAAAATATCGCCTTTATTTGCTTTATATACCTTGCAAGTTTTTATTTTTTGATTATTAAGCTTTGCCTCAAATTCAGCCCCACTTAAAACAAAATAATTCTCATATAAAAATTTATATTTTCCACCCTTTAAATAAAGCTCAATTCCTGCTTCATCTTGTTTGTTTCCAAGTAAGATATTTGTCATTCTTAAGGCATCTTCATCCATAGCCCCACTTCTTGCTATGCCAAATTTAGCAAATTTTTTTCTACCAAAGTCTTGCAAACTCGAATTTATAAATGCTTCAATGATTTTATACTCATAAATTTCCTTTTGATAGATTTTTTAGCAACTTGCTCTTGGAACTCAAAAAATTCATCTTTTGAAATGGCTTTAAATTTTAAAAACATACCCGCTTTTAAAAGAGTGGAATTTTTTCATCTTCTTTATCAAAAAATTCCAAAGATGTTCTAGCAATGATTTACCAATCCCCTGGACTTGAAATAAGATAAACTCCTGTTTGTTTATTGGCTATACCTACACTTCCAGCTTCTATTTTTGCTCTAGGGCTTGAAAGGCGTGGGGTAAAAAGTTTTTTGTCCAAACCTCCAAGATAAGGAAAACCTGCCAAACCTAGCATAAAAACAAGATAGTAAGGCTTAGTGTGAAGAGATATAAGTTCTTCTTTTTAAATTTGATTGAAATTCTAAATCCAGTCCAAATTCTTCATCATAACAAAGTGGAACTTCTATACAAAGACTTGAGTTTTGCTCCGTAAGTTTAATATCCTTTTTAATTTTTTTCAAAAAATCAAGCAAAGAATTTAAAGAAAGTATACAAGGATTAAAGTATATAAGCAAGCTTGCATAAGTACTTATCAACTCATCAATATTATAAATTTCACCTTCTTTTAGGGCTTTTTGTATCCTTTGTTTCGTGCTTAAAACATAAGCATTGATTTGAGGTGAAATTTCTTGTTTAATAAAAAGCAAAAGCAAAGCCTTGCTTCCACTAAAATGCACACTAAACATTGTTAAAACCTATATAAAATTTTCCAAAGCACAAATTTGAATTTGTTCTTTTTCTAAATTTTCTTTGATTTTTTTAACAAATTCTAAAGCTTGTACATTATCCCCATGAACGCAAATACTATCCGCTTTTAAATCAATTTCTTTGCCATTTATGCTTGTAACTTTGCCTTCTTTTATCATTTTTACAACGCGTTTATCGCTAAATTTTTATCAATAGCTGCTATATTATAAAGTGTGCCATGAGCTTAAAATATTATATTTTCATACTTTTTGTTTTAGTAAAGCCAAAGCTCCTAGTTGATACAAGCATGGTTTTTGACTTCTTCAAAGCTTATTTGCATATTGCGTCTTCCAAAACCCAAAAGATCAGGATAAGATGGGTGTGCTCCTATGCAAACACCATTTTGCTTGGCTAAATTTAAGGTCTTATCCATTACACAAGGATCACCCGCATGAAAGCCACAGGCGACATTTGCTGAGCTTACAAATTTTAAAATTTTTTTCATCCATTCCCATTTTATAGGTGTCAAAACTTTCCTCTAAATCACTATTTAAATCTACTTTGAACATTATTTGACCTTGTATATTTAATTATTGATTTTATTGTATCTAAAGAAGAATTTTAAATAAGCTGAAAGTTTTGAAAAATAAATAAAAAAGTTACAATAAGTAAAAATAATATTTTAAGCAGGCTAAAACCTGCTTAATTTTAATCTTTCCTTGTTTTTGCATCAACTACGAATAAAGGTTTATAGAGCAGTTTAAATCCGCTAATAAAACTTAAAGTATCGTCACTTGTAAGCCAATTGATAAATTTTTTAGCTTCAGTATAATTAACATTTTTGCAATGTTTAGGATTTGTTGCTATAACAGAATAAAAATTTTTAAGGCTATCATTACCTTCATTTACAATGACTAAACTTGGATTTCCTTTTTCACTGGCTTCATATTTGATATAAGTGCCACGATCAGTTAAAATCACACCTTTTTTTTCTTCAGCGATTTTAATGCTTGCTAGCATACCTTGTCCACTTTGTTGATACCAGTTTTCTTTTTCAGGCACACCACCAAGATCTTTCCAAAGACTTTTTTCTTTATTATCAGTACCCGATTTATCGCCTCTTGAGATGAAAGTGAGTTTTTCATTTTTGATAAGTTCTAAACTTTCTTTTAAATTTTTGCCTTTAAATTTAGAAGCTATTGATTTATCCGCAATGATGATAAAATCATTATACATCACAGGGGTTCTATCCACGCCAAAACCTTTTTTTATAAATTCTTTTTCTGCTTTTGGAGAGTGTACAAAAAGTACATCAGCATTGCAATCTTCACCCATTTTTAAAGCCGCACCTGTTCCTACTGCAACCCATTTTAAGGTATTGCCGCTTTCTTGTTCATAAAGAGGCTTTAGAGCATCTAAAAGTCCTGTATTGTCAGTGCTTGTTGTGGTTGCCATTTTAAGTTCTGCTGCACTTGCACTTAAAGCTAAAGCAAGGGCTAAAGAAATGATTTTTTTCATTTTTTCTCCTTATAAATTTACATAAAAAAATATTTTAGCATAATTATGCTAAAATTACTTATTTTAAAAAGGATATTTTTGGATTATATTTTTGATGGTTTTAAACAAGCTTTATTTTTACTTTTTAATGCTGATGAAAGTGTAATTTCAGCTATAAAAACTACACTTTTAAGCTCAAGTATTTCTATAGTTTTAGCTTTGCTCATAGGTTTTCCTTTGGGATTTATTTTAGGCTTTTTTGATTTTAAATTTAAACGCTTTATAAAACTTATCATAGATACTAGCCTTTCTTTTCCAACAGTTGCGGTAGGACTTATACTTTATGCACTGATTTCAAGTCGAGGACCTTTGGGAGAATTTGGACTACTTTTTACTATAAAGGCTTTAATTTTAGGGCAGTTTATTTTAGCACTTCCTATAGTGATCGCACTTTTTTCAAATTTGATAGAAAATATGAATAAAAAACATTTTTTACTTATAAAATCTTTTCACCTAAGTCCTTTAAAACTTGTTTTAATGATGATTTATGAATTACGCTTTGCTTTGATTAGCGTCGTTGCACTAGCTTATGGACGCATTGTAGCAGAAGTAGGAGTAGCGATGATAGTGGGTGGAAATA
Organism: Campylobacter sp. BCW_6464; assembly: GCF_001762775.1. NCBI lineage: Bacteria > Pseudomonadati > Campylobacterota > Epsilonproteobacteria > Campylobacterales > Campylobacteraceae > Campylobacter > Campylobacter sp. BCW_6464. Next base: position 13,975 of record NZ_MJXM01000078.1, read on the forward strand.
TTAAATACGACACTAGAACCATAACCACGGCTATTTCTCTTGAAACCAACAAAGGCGAATTTGCTAGTGGTATAGCTTTGGCTTTGGTTTTAATTCTCATTGCCTTTTGTTTAAATTTCATTACACACAAACTTAAAAGAACATAAAATGATAGAAATTTCTAATCTTTTTTTCAACTATCAAAACAAAGAAGTTTTAAAAATTAAAAATTTAAAACTTGATACAAGTAAAATTAGCATCTTAATGGGAACGAATGGAAGTGGAAAATCTACATTTTTAAGAATATTAAAATTTTTAGAAGGAGATTTTTCAAAAAATATTTCTTATTTTGGAAATTTTAAACTTAATAATAAACAAAAGCGTGAAATTTATTTGCTTTTTCCAGAGCCTATTTTGTTAAATCGTAGCGTAAGGGCAAATTTTTTATTTACTTTAAAAACTTATGGGATTAAAGAAGATATCGAAGAACGTATAAAAGAAAGTTTGATGTTTTTAAATTTAGATGAAAGTCTTTTAAGTAAATATCCTAATGAACTTTCATCAGGACAAAGTCAAAAAATAGCTTTTGCTATAGCTTTAAGCGTAAGAGCGAAGTATTATTTACTTGATGAACCGAGTGCTTTTTTGGATAAAAATACTACGCTTTTATTTAAAAAAGCTATTCTTAAAATGCACGAAAATTTCAATACAGGTTTTTTAATCGCAAGCCATGATAAACATTTTTTAGATTCTTTGGCTCAAAAAAAACTTTATTTACACAGTGGAGAAATTTTAGAATTTGAAAATACTAATGTTTTTGAGCTAGAAAATCAAGGTGTAAAATTTTGTAATTTTATAGATTTTAGTAATTGTAAAAAATATAAAGATTTTAAAAAACCTCCAAGTAAAATTGCGATTGATCCTTATAAAATTTCTTTTTTTAATTCTAAAAATATCCCAAAAAATAATTATGAGTTTATTTTAGAAAAATGTTATATTATAGCACTTAGAAGTAGGAAAAGTGATGTTTTTATAAGGGTAAGTTGTATGGATAAAATTTTAGAATTTGCTTTAGAAAAACAAGAATTTTTAAAATTCGATTTAAAATTATACAAAGAACTCAGTCTTTATTTTTATGAAGATGCAATATGTTTCTTAAATTAACATACATTATAAAATTTAAATAAAATATTACAAATATTCTCATTTTTTATAAAATTTATCTTAATTATTTTTTAAATTTGTATTTAATACAAATAAACTCTTATATAATGTTTAAAAATAATCATAAAGGAGTTTTTATGCTTAATCAAAATAATCAAGAGCTTTTTAAGCCAAGTAAAGAATTTTCTCGTAATGCTCGTATAAAAAATTTATGTGAATACTATGATTTATGCGATGAAGCCAAGGAAGATTTTGAAGGTTTTTGGAAAAGACAAGCACTTGAGAAGATCGAGTGGTTTTCGCCTTTTTCAAGAGTGCTAAATGAGGATAAAGCTCCATTTTATAAATGGTTTGAAGGTGGAACTTTAAATGTAAGCTATCAATGTCTTGATCGTCATATGAAAACAAGACGCAATAAAGCTGCTTTGATTTTTGAAGGTGAAATGGGGGATTATGAAGTTTATACTTATAGAAGATTATTGCATGAAACTTGCAAGGCAGCCAATTTGCTTAAAAAATTCGGAGTAAAAAAAGGCGATAGGGTTGTAATTTATATGCCTATGATTCCAGAAACAGCTATAGTAATGTTAGCTTGTGCAAGGATTGGGGCTATTCATAGTGTGGTATTTGGAGGGTTTTCTCCTGAAGCCTTAAGAGATAGAATTATAGATGCAGGAGCTAAACTTGTAGTAACGGCTGATGGTGCTTTTCGTCGTGGCAAACCTTATATGTTAAAACCTGCAGTAGATAAGGCTTTAAGTGAAGGGTGTGAAAGTGTAGAAAAAGTACTTATAGTTATACGCAATAATGAGCCTATAGAATATGTTAAAGGAAGGGACTATGTTTATAACGAACTTGTGAAAAATGAGTCTTATAAGTGTGAACCCGAAATCATGGATAGCGAGGATTTGTTGTTTTTGCTTTACACTTCAGGATCAACGGGCAAGCCAAAAGGAGTTATGCATGCAAGTGCAGGATATATACTTTGGGCACAAATGACTATGGAATGGGTTTTTGATATTAAAGATTATGATAATTATTGGTGTAGTGCTGATGTGGGTTGGATTACAGGACATACTTATGTAGTTTATGGGCCTTTAGCATGTGGAGCAACGACTATAATGCATGAAGGAACTCCTACTTATCCAAATTCTGGGCGTTGGTGGAGAATGATAGAAGAGTATCAAATAAGCAAATTCTACACTTCGCCAACTGCCATAAGAATGCTTCATGCTGATGCGCCTGATGAGCCAAGAAAATATGATTTAAGTACGCTTGAAGTGCTTGGAACGGTTGGAGAGCCTATAAATCCTAGTGCTTGGAAGTGGTTTTATGATGAAATAGGGGGAGCTAAAAGTCCTATAGTCGATACTTGGTGGCAAACAGAAACAGGTGGACATATGATCACGCCTTTACCAGGCGCTACTCCTTTAAAACCAAGTTGTGCTACCTTGCCTTTGCCAGGAATTTTTGCAGAAGTTATTGATGAAGAAGGCAATAAAAAAGATGAAGGTGAAGATGGATTGCTTTGTATAACCAAACCTTGGCCTTCGATGATTCGTGGAATTTGGGGTAATGATGAACGCTATATAGAAAGTTATTTTTCTCAAGCTAGAAAAGATGGAAAAGCTGTATATTTTAGTGGCGATGGTGCTTTTTATGATAAAAATGGTTATATTACCATCACAGGAAGAACAGATGATGTGGTTAATGTTGCAGGACATCGTATAGGAACGGCTGAAATTGAAAGTGCTATTGCTAAACATCCAAGTGTAGCAGAATCAGCTATAGTGAGTATTTTGGATGCGATTAAGGGCGAGTCACTGTTTGCTTTTGTGGTTTTAAGTCCTGCATCCAGTTGTGATCTTGGCGGAGCTATAGAAACTTTAAAGGAACTTAATGACATTTTAAGAGTAGAGATAGGACCTATAGCTAAAATAGAAAAAATTCTTTATACTCCAGGTTTGCCAAAAACTAGAAGTGGTAAAATAATGAGAAGAATTTTAAGAACTATAGCAAGAGGTGAAGAAATCAAACAAGATATTTCAACACTTGAAGATTCTGGAGTAGTAGAAACCATTGTTAAATTGGCTAAGGCCGAGTTTGAATAACCAAGGTAAAAAGAACTTTGCCTTGTTTTGTTGCATAAAAATTCATAAAAATAAGCTATAATGATAAAAAAATAAAAGGAAATTTTTATGCTTCAAACTTGTATTTTCCCTGCGGCAGGTTATGGGACGAGATTTTTACCTGCAACAAAAACTTTACCTAAAGAGATGTTGCCTATCTTAACTAAACCTTTGATTCATTATGGGGTTGATGAAGCTTTGGAAGCAGGAATGGAAAATATGGGCTTTGTCACAGGGCGTGGAAAAAGAGCTTTAGAAGATTATTTTGATATTTCTTATGAACTTGAGCATCAAATTTCAGGTACAAAAAAAGAATACTTACTTGATGAAATTCGTTCTTTAATCAATCGTTGTACCTTTACTTTTACAAGACAAAATCAAATGAAAGGTTTAGGTGATGCGGTTTTAAAAGGTAAACCTTTAGTTGGCGATGAAGCTTTTGGCGTAATTTTGGCTGATGATTTGTGTGTTAATGAAGAAGGCTTAAATGTTATGGCTCAAATGGTAAAAATTTATGAAAAATATCGCTGCACCATCATAGCTGTGATGGAGGTACCAAAAGAACAAGTTTCAAATTATGGAGTAATTTCTGGAAATTTTGTAGAAGAAAATCTTATTATGGTTAATTCTATGATAGAAAAACCAAGTCCTGATGAAGCTCCAAGTAATCTTGCTATCATAGGAAGATATATTTTAACTCCTGATATTTTTGGAATTTTAGAAAATACTAAAGCAGGAAAAAATGGCGAAATTCAACTTACCGACGCGCTTTTAACTCAAGCAACCAATGGTATGGTTTTAGCTTATAAATTTCAAGGGAAACGCTTTGATTGTGGAAGCGTAGAAGGCTTTGTAGAGGCGACAAATTATTTTTACGAGAAAAGTAAATGTTAAACAATACACTTTTTTTTAAGCAAAGTGAAATTCACACTATAAGTTCTTATGCAAATCGTATTAATGATGAGGTAAAAAGTGGAGATATAGGGTATTATCATCTTATTGACACAAGTTTGAATTTAATCGATAAGAGCTTGAAATTTATTCAAGATAAAGAATATGTAAAAAATGTCGTTTTAGTTGGAATGGGAGGTTCAAGTTGCGGTGTAAAAGCCTTGCGCGATATGCTTTTTAATGAAAAAAGTAACCAAAGAGAGCTTTTTATACTCGATAACACAAGCTCACATTCTTTTAATAAGACTTTAGAAAAAATCAAGCTTGAAGAAAGTTTGTTTTTAATCATCAGTAAAACAGGTAGCACTATAGAAGTCGTATCACTTTTTAAACTTCTTATTGAACATTTTAAACTTGATATGCAAGAATTAAAAAAATACTTTGTTTTTATTACTGATAAGGATTCAAAACTTCATAAAGAAGGTGAAAATTTAGGTATTAAATGCTTTTTTATCCCTGCAAATGTAGGAGGTCGTTTTAGCATACTTTCAGCTGTGGGTATAGTTCCACTTTGTTTTTGTGGCTATAATGCCAAAGCTCTTTTAGAAGGAGCTAAAGCTTGTTTTGAAGATTTTTTTACTCGCAAAAAAGATGAAATTTTACAAAAGGCTTATCATTATTGCACACACAAAAATGCCAATATCAATGTGCTTTTTTCATATAGTGATGCTTTTAAAGGCTTTAACGAATGGTATATCCAGCTTATTGCTGAAAGTTTAGGTAAAAAGCAAGGCTATAAACGCATAGGTTTAACTCCTGTTGCACTCATTGGAGCAAGAGATCAGCATAGTTTTTTACAACTCATCATGGATGGACCTAAAAATAAAACTGTAACTTTTTTAAAAATCAAAGACGCTCAAAAAGCACCTATTATCCCTGATATTCATTTTAAATTTTTAGATTCTTTAAGTAATAAAGTCAATCTTCACGAACTTTTAAACGCCCAATGTGATGCAACTATGCATGCTTTAATCGCCGAAAATTTGAGTGTTGATGTGATAGAACTTGAAAAACTTGACGCTTGGCATGCGGGATATTTGATGTATTATTATGAACTTTTTACTTCAACTTGCGGTGTTATGCTAGGGATTAACACTTATGATCAACCTGGTGTGGAAGTTGGAAAGTTGATCTTAAAAAATATATTAATTTCTTAATCAAAATTCATTAAAAAAAGAGTATAATAATTTTAAGTTAAAATTATAATAAAAATTTTTAATTAATAATAATTATTATTTAAGAATTTTATACTATAATTTTAAAAATCAAAAAAAGGAGTCAATCATGTCAGTTACAAAACAATTATTACAAATGCAAGCAGATGCTCATCATCTATGGGTTAAATTTCATAATTATCACTGGAATGTAAAAGGTTTGCAATTTTTTTCTATACACGAGTACACAGAAAAAGCTTATGAAGAAATGGCAGAACTTTTTGATAGTTGTGCTGAAAGAGTTTTACAACTTGGCGAAAAAGCTATCATTTGCCAAAAAGTTTTAATGGAAAATGCAAAAAGTCCAAAAGTTGCAAAAGATTGCTTTACTCCGCTTGAAGTCATAGAACTGATCAAACAAGATTATGAATATCTTTTAGCAGAATTTAAAAAACTCAATGAAGCAGCAGAAAAAGAAAGTGATACCACAACAGCTGCTTTTGCGCAAGAAAATATCGCAAAATATGAAAAAAGTCTTTGGATGATAGGCGCTACTTTACAAGGTGCTTGCAAAATGTAATTTAAGGGGCTTTATGCCCCAATTATACTAACTAGGTTATAATATCCTTTTTTTAAAGGATAAAATTGAAAGTACTTAATTTTTTTTATGAAAACCATCCTAAATTTGAAGTAAGTTATGAAAGAAAAATTCAAATTTCAAAACTAAATATTATCATAAAAGGCCCACGATTTTGTGGTAAAAAAACGCTTATTTTTAATTTTTTATCTCAATTTAAAGCAAGTGAAATTTTGTTTTTAGATTTATATGATACACGTTTTGAAAAACAAAGTTTAGAAAGACTTTCTGATTTTCTGAATGAAAATTTACAAATTAAAATTCTTTGCCTTTATAATTTGGATTTTATTCCTAATTTAGAAAAAATTAAAATTCCCATCATCTTAAGTACAAATATAAAAGATTTAAATGTAAATGGGTTTGAAGAACTTGAACTTGATTATTTTGATTTTGAAGAATTTATTAGTGTAAGTAAGAAAAATTTACCTATAAATAATTTAGTAGGTCTTTTTTTGCAAAGTGGACGGAGTAAATTTGGAGAAAAAAACATACTTTTAAGACAAAGCTTTACTCTTTTAGAATTAGAAATTTTAAAGTATTTAGCTTTAAATTTGGGTCAGCAAATCAGTATTTCTAAGATATTTATAGAACTCAAAAAAAGATTAAAAACTTCAAAAGATAGTGTTTATCAAGCTATAAAAAAATTAGAAAATACTTATGTGATTTATACTTTAAAACATGATGAAAAAAAACTTCAAAAGATTTATTTTAAAGATTTTGGCCTAAGAAATAATCTTTGTATTTCAAAGGATTTTTCACATTTATTTGAAAATTTAGTTTTAAGCGAGTTGTTTAAATTTAAAGAAGAATTTTTTTATAACAAATACTTTAACTTTTATAGCCAAATATCTAAAATTGCTTATATTTCAAGTCCAACTTTAGATATTGATTTGATCAAGCTACGTGCTAAGAAAATTTTACCAAAGGCTTTAGAACTTGGAATTTTTCATGTGATTTTTATCACTCTTTCAAGCGAGGATAGTTTTTTTGAGCAAGGGATTAAATTTGAAGTCATATCTTTTGATAAATTTTCACTTGGATTTTAGGCGTTGTTTGATTTTGTATCGTATTTTTCAAGGTTGTATCGTTTGATGATTTTTGTAATAAGATTGATATAATATCCCTTGCGTTCAGAATAAGAATCTAAAGTTTTAATAGCCTCTAGCCCTGTTATCTCTTTGTCTTCGCTTTCAAATTTAGCTCTTACATCGCGAAACTTTTCATAAGCAAAATGACGATTTAAATTTAAAACATAAGAGTCAACACTATCTTGCAGACTATCAAAAATTTTAATTTTGTGTTTTTTATCTGGATGTCTTAGATCAGGAATTAAACCTTTCTCACCCCAAGTCCATTCTCCAAAAAGATTGTTTGCTTCTCTTGCGAAGCGACTGGTACCTGTAGCACTTTCAACTAAAGCTTGGGCTATACCCATGGATTTTGGAATTTTTTGAATACGTTTTTTATATTCTGCAAAATCATAAAGATTTTCAATGCGATATTTGTTTTTTATCGTGATAAGTTTTTCAAGATTTATTTGGTTTGAAGTCCTAAAGCCTGTTTTGTAAGCATCTTTAAAAAAGGCTTCGATAAAGGCTCTTTCTTGTTCAATTTTTTTAAAGCTTTGATCAAACATTTCATTCATTTTTATAAAAAAAATTTGTCTTTTTTGATCTATATCAAGTTTGTAATATTCCTCTCCAAATCCACTCTTTAGATCATCAGCAAAAAGTGGGATTAGAAAAAGACTAAGAAAAATTATAATTGGCTTCAAAACAATACTTTACCTTTCCTTCAAAAAACAATTCTTCATTTTTATATGCAAACCCTACCTCTTCACCACTTTTAGGAGTTATTTTAACTTTATTTTGTACTTTTTTATTTAAAAATGCCAGATAAAAACAAGCCCCCATTCCTGTGCCACAAGCTAAGGTTTCATCTTCAACTCCGCGTTCATAAGTACGAACTTTTAAATGATTTTCATCTAAAATTTTTACAAAATTAACATTGGCATTATATTTTTGTCTCATTTTTTGACAAAGCATTGTATCAAATTCATCTAAATTTTGACAAAAATGTACTAGATGTGGAACTCCAGTGTTGCAAAGTTGCCAAGTTTTTCCTAATTCTTCAAAAGTATTTTGTACACTTTTTATTTTGCCTAAAGATACTTCAACTTTATCTTGATTTACCTTTGCTTTTATTACTCCTGCACCGGTTAAAAAACTCATGTTAGGATTTATTTTGTTAATATGATGTGCAAAATGTGCCGCAGCCCTTGAGCCATTGCCACACATAGCAGCCCTTGAGCCATCGTTATTATAAAATTCCCATTCAAAGTCGTATTTTTCATGAGGCAATATCACGATAAAGCCATCCGCACCTATGCCTTCATAACGATTACAAAGTTCTTTAGCTAAAGCACTTCTATCTTCTTTTCTATCAGCATTTGTTATGACAAAATCATTCCCACTTGCACAATATTTATAAAATTTCACATTTTTCCTTTAGAAATTTCTTGTATTACTTTAACACATTCTTGCCTAAAATCGGCATAAGAATTAGTATTTTTAATGATAAAATCTGCTTTTTTAAGTTTTTCTTCAATATCTATTTGAGAATCAAGTCTTGCTTTTGCAGCTTCTAAGCTGAGCTTATCTCTTTGCATGATTCTTTTAAGGCTTAATTCTTTAGGTGTGTAAATTACAATGACTTTGCCTAAATTTTCATAAGCACCGCTTTCAAAAAAAAGAGGAATTTCTACAAAAAAAGCTTTATTTTCCTTATCTAGAATTTGCATTTGTTCTAAAATTTTAGCTCGAATTTTAGGATGAGTGAAATTTTCTAAGATTTTTTTAGCTTCTTTATTGTTAAAAACAATTTCTCCAAGGATTTTTCTATCGATTTTCTTTTCTTTTGTGAGTAAATTTTTTAAACTAAAGGGAGAAAAAATCTTTTCAAGTTCTAAAGCATTTTCATCTAAAATTTTATGAGCGATTTTGTCTGCGCTAATGCTTTTAAAGCCTAAAGAATTCGCTATTTCTATAAAAGTGCTTTTACCGCAAGCAATTGAAGCGGTTACAAAAAAAGCATTTTTCATCTTATGCCTTATTAAAACTTTTTTCGTTAAAATACCTTTTTAGTTCTTAAAGGAAAATAAATGAAAATTTCATATAAAGATGCAGGCGTAAGTATAGATAATGGAAATGCCTTTGTAGAGGCTATAAAACCTTTGGTTAAAGAAACTTTTAATGATAATGTTGTAGGCGGAATTGGTTCTTTTGCTGGTGCTTTTAGAATGCCAAGTGGTTTTAAAAAGCCTGTGATTTTAGGTGCAACAGATGGGGTTGGTACCAAGCTTCGCTTGGCAATTGATGCTAAAAAATATGATACTATAGGGCAAGATTTAGTAGCAATGTGTGTGAATGATTTGATTTGTAATTTTGCTACGCCTTTGTTTTTCCTAGATTATTATGCTACAGCCAAGCTCGAAGTAGAAGTAGCAAAGGCTGTTGTATCAGGCATTGCCAAGGGATGTAAGATGGCAAATTGTGCATTAATTGGCGGAGAAACTGCTGAAATGCCTGGAATGTATGCAAAAGATGATTTTGATCTTGCGGGTTTTGCAGTGGGTATGGCTGAAGAAGATGAGATTGATAGAAGTAAATTTGTTAAAAATGGTGATATTTTATTGGCACTTCCTAGTTCAGGACTTCATTCAAATGGTTATTCTTTAGCTAGAAAAGTACTTTTTGAAAGTTTAAAATTAAAATTTGATGACAAGATAGAGGGTAAAAATTTAATTGATATTTTGTTAGAACCTACAAGGATTTATGTGCGTGATTTTCTTACACTAAAGCCTTATATCAGTGCTCTAGCACATATTACAGGGGGTGGTTTAGTAGAAAATTTACCACGCGTTTTACCTCGTGGTATGGGTGCAACTATACGCAAACATCATCTTAAAACTCCTGAAATTTTTTATACTATAGGACAGGCTGTAGAAGAAAGCGAAATGTATAGAAGCTTTAACATGGGAGCGGGTTTAGTAATGGTTGTAGATCCTTCTAATGTAAGTAAGGTTTTAGAAAATTCAGATGCCTTTATTATCGGCGAAATTTGCATTAATGAAGGTATTGTTTTAGAGTGAAAATAAAGCGTCAATACGCTTTATTTGTGTATTTTAAGTTCTATTTTTGTAGTGTTTTGTTCTTTTGGCAAAGGATTGGTTTGTGCTAGATAAAAGGCTACGAGTACATTTACAAGCATAGCGATAAGTAAAAGAGGAGTGGTTCGTTTTATAATATCCATTGGAGCTACTTTTGCAAATCCAGCTAAAGCTATGATTCCGCCTGCTATTGGTGAAGCTGCACGACCTAAACAAGATGCAATTTCTATAGGTAAAACTAGAGTAATAGGTGCAACGCCTAATTTTGTAGCTATATCAGGAGATAGTTTTCCAAAAGCATTAAAAGCAGCAATTCCACTTCCCATAATCACTGTGGCAAAATAAACTAAAAAGCTTAAAATAGCTATACTCAAAAGAATTCCAAACCATGCAAAATTTCCTGTTCCAAGATTTGAAACCGCGTTAGCAAGGATATTAACTCCACCAAGTGCTTTAATGCCTTCAGCAAATACTCCAGCGGCGATGATTATGCTTACGACTGAGATAAAAATTTCAGCCATAGCTTTTAAAATCACCATCATATCTTCGCCTAATTTTCTAGCATTTCTGTGTCTTGCAAATTCAACAAGAAAAACTAAAGAAATGCTTACAAAATTTGCTGTTACAACATCGAGCTTGATAGTAAAAAAATACGCTGTAAATAAAAATACAACAGGTAACCAAGGAAAGAGTATGTAAAAAGTAGGGCATTTAGGATCAATGATTTGCGGAATTTCAACTTCATCATTTAAAACACCTTTTTCTTTATCTCTTTTATCAATCCAAGCAAAATAAAAAGGAATCAAGATGGCAATAACTACAACATAGGCAATCACACTATAAATTTGGTAATTTAAAAAAAGCCCTACGACATTATCACTTTGTCCTACTATATCTGCCATATTGATTGAATTTCCATCTTTTGGACCATAATCAAGCGCAATTAAAGAAAGCACACATACAGCTGTAATAGGACGGATTTTAAGTGAGATTAAAACAGGATAAATACATGCTAACAAAAGCAAAAGCAATCCAGCATAGCTAGAAATGACGATTTTTAAAGCCATTCCAACAACAAAAGTTCCACTTAAAATCAAGTATTTATTTTTGATTTTTCCTAAGGGTTTATTTGCTAAAAAAGCAAGTTTTGCCGAAGCATTGATATGTTTCATATAGGCAGCAAAACCTGCCACACTCATGATAATAAGTCCTACTCCAGAAAGCTGACTTTTAAAAGTCGCTGTGATAAAAGCATAGCTATCAAGTAAAACATTCAAAAAGCTTGCATGTTCTCTGCTCGGGGCTTTTGGTATAGGTGCTCCTGTGATGTAAAAAGCAAAAATAAGCAAGATAATACCTGAAAGAAAAAATACAAAAATAGGATTGTATTTTTTGAGTATATAATAAGCAACAACAATTACCGCTAAAAGTGTAGAACATATCATAAAAATTGGCATGATTTCTCCTAAGGTTATTATTAGCTTTTATTTTATTTTAGCTAAAATTTAACTAATAAATATTTTTCATTTAAAATTTTACTTATTTTTTGCATTATAAAATTAATAATATGTATAGTTTGGTTACTGAAAGGTTTATGTTTGTATAAAAAATGATTTTTATATTATAATTATAAACAAATCATAAATATTAAAAAGGATCTAGTGTGGCAAGAATTTTGGCATTTGATATAGGAATAAGCTCTATTGGCTGGGCATTTAGCGAAAATGATGAGTTAAAAGATTGCGGAGTTAGGATTTTTACAAAGGCTGAAAATCCTAAAACAGGAGAATCCTTAGCCTTGCCAAGACGCCTTGCAAGAAGTGCTAGAAAACGCCTTGCTAGACGCAAAGCAAGGCTAAATCACTTAAAACATTTAATCGCAAATGAATTTAAGTTAAATTACGAAGATTATCAAAGCTTTGATGAAAGTTTAGCTAAGGCTTATAAAGGCTCTTTAATTAGCCCTTATGAGTTAAGATTTAGAGCTTTAAACGAGCTTTTAAGTAAGCAAGATTTTGCAAGAGTGATTTTACATATTGCAAAAAGGCGTGGCTATGATGATATTAAAAATAATGGTGATGAAGAAAAAGGCGAGATTTTAAAAGCTATCAAGCAAAATGAAGAAAAATTAGTAAGTTATCAAAGTGTAGGCGAGTATCTTTATAAAGAGTATTTTCAAAAATTCAAAGAAAATTCCAAAGAATTTATAAATGTTAGAAATAAAAAAGAAAGTTATGAACGCTGCATAGCGCAAAGTTTTTTAAAAGACGAATTAAAGCTTATTTTTCAAAAACAAAGAAAATTTGGCTTTTCTTTCTCAAAGAAATTTGAAGAAGAAGTGCTTAGTGTAGCATTTTATAAAAGGGCTTTAAAAGATTTTTCTCATTTGGTGGGAAATTGTAGTTTTTTTACTGATGAAAAAAGAGCGCCAAAAAATTCGCCCTTAGCTTTTATGTTTGTAGCGCTTACAAGAATTATCAATCTTTTAAACAATCTTAAAAATACTGAAGGAATTTTATATACAAAAGATGATTTAAACACGCTTTTAAATGAAGTTTTAAAAAACGGCACTCTAACTTATAAACAAACAAAAAAGCTTTTGGGCTTAAGTAATGATTATGAGTTTAAAGGAGAAAAAGGAACTTATTTTATTGAGTTTCAAAAATACAAAGAATTTGTAAAAGCCCTAGGTGAGCATAATTTAAGCCAAGATGATTTAAATGAAATAGCAAAAGATATTACCCTTATAAAAGATGAGATTAAACTTAAAAAGGCTTTAGCAAAATATGATTTAAATCAAAATCAAATTGATAGCTTAAGCAAATTGGAATTTAAAGACCATTTAAATATAAGTTTTAAAGCCTTAAAACTTATCACTCCTTTAATGCTTGAAGGTAAAAAATACGATGAAGCTTGCAATGAGCTTAATTTAAAAGTAGCAATTAATGAAGATAAAAAAAGACTTTTTACCCGCATTTAATGAAACTTATTACAAAGATGAAGTAACTAATCCTGTGGTTTTAAGGGCGATTAAAGAATATAGAAAGGTCTTAAATGCCTTGCTTAAAAAATACGGTAAAGTGCATAAAATAAACATTGAATTAGCAAGAGAAGTAGGTAAAAATCACAGTCAAAGAGCTAAAATAGAAAAAGAGCAAAACGAAAACTACAAGGCCAAAAAAGACGCCGAACTTGAATGTGAGAAACTAGGCTTAAAAATAAATAGTAAAAATATTTTAAAATTAAGATTATTTAAAGAACAAAAAGAATTTTGTGTTTATAGTGGGGAAAAGATTAAAATTAGTGATTTGCAAGATGAAAAAATGCTTGAAATTGACCATATTTACCCTTATTCTAGAAGTTTTGATGATTCTTATATGAATAAAGTTTTAGTTTTTACCAAGCAAAATCAAGAAAAACTTAATAAAACCCCCTTTGAAACCTTTGGCAATGATAGAGTAAAATGGCAGAAAATTGAAGTTTTAGCAAAAAATTTACCTACTAAAAAGCAAAAAAGAATTTTAGATAAAAACTACAAAGACAAAGAGCAAAAAGACTTTAAAGATAGAAATCTAAACGATACTCGCTACATCGCAAGGCTTGTTTTAAACTATACTAAAGATTATTTAGATTTTTTACCTTTAAGTGATGATGAAAATACAAAATTAAACGACACACAAAAAGGCTCAAAAGTGCATGTAGAAGCAAAAAGCGGTATGCTAACATCCACTTTAAGACACACTTGGGGCTTTAGCACTAAGGATAGAAATAACCATCTTCATCATGCCATCGATGCAGCAATTATTGCTTATGCAAACAACTCTATCGTAAAGGCTTTTTCAGATTTTAAAAAAGAGCAAGAAAGCAACACTGCAGAACTTTATGCAAAAAAAATTAGTGAATTAGATTATAAAAACAAAAGGAAGTTTTTTGAGCCTTTTAGTGGTTTTAGGCAAAAGCTTTTAGATAAAATTGATGAAATTTTTGTCTCAAAACCTGAGAGAAAAAAGCCAAGTGGAGCTTTACATGAAGAAACATTTAGAAAAGAAGAAGAATTCTATCAATCATACGGCGGAAAAGAAGGAGTTTTAAAAGCCCTAGAGCTTGGTAAAATCCGCAAAGTAAATGGTAAAATCGTTAGCAATGGTGATATGTTTAGAGTGGATATTTTTAAACACAAAAAGACAAATAAATTTTATGCTGTGCCAATTTATACCATGGATTTTGCTTTAAAAGTATTACCAAATAAAGCCGTGGTGCAAGGTAAAGATAAAAAGTCAGGTCTTATAAAAGATTGGATTTTAATGGATGAAAATTATGAGTTTTGCTTTTCTTTATACAAAGATAGTTTGATTTTAATTCAAACTAAAGATATGCAAGAGCCAGAACTTGTTTATTATGAAAGGCTGGATAGCTCAAATGCTAGCCTAACTGTTTCAAAACACGATAATAAATTTGAAACGCTAAGCAAAAATCAAAAAATATTGTTTAAAAATGCAAATGAAAAAGAAGTAATCGCAAAAAGCATAGGAATTCAAAATCTAAAAGTATTTGAAAAATATATAGTTTCAGCACTTGGAGAAGTGACAAAGGCTGAGTTTAGACAAAGAGAAGATTTTAAAAAATGAGTTACGATGAAGCTTTTAAAACACTACTTATTAGCTCTAATGCCAAGCTAAATTTAGAGCTAAATCATCTTGTGATTAAGCAAGATGAAAATGTAGCAAAATTGTTTTTAAAAGATATAAACATCATCGTTTTAGAAAGCTTGCAAGCAAGCCTGAGTTCCGCACTTTTTAACGCTTTTGCAAAGCATAAAATCATCTTGCTAACCTGTGATGAAACTCATAGTATAAATGGTGTTTTTACTCTTTTTTTAGGGCATTTTCAAAGTGCAAAAATCGCAAAAGAGCAAATGAATGTAAGTGCTCAAAAAAAGGCTATTTTATGGCAAAAAATCATTAAAAACAAAATCCTAAATCAAGCCTTTGTTTTGAAAAAACACAATAAAATAGAGCAAAGCAATGAGCTTGTAAATTTGGCTAAAAAAGTAACCTTAAATGATAGTAAAAATATTGAAGCTGTTGCGGCGGTGTTGTATTTTAAAACTTTGTTTGGTGCTTCTTTTTCAAGAGATGAGCTTTGCTTTGAAAATTCTGCTTTAAATTATGGCTATGCAATCATTAGGGCTTGTATTATTAGAGCAGTTTGTATCAGTGGACTTTTGCCTTGGCTTGGCATAAAGCACAATAATATTTATAATTCTTTTGCGCTTTGTGATGATTTGATAGAAGTGTTTAGGGCTAGTGTTGATGATTGTGTTTTAGAACTTGTGGGTGAAAGTGAGTTTTTAAACAAAGATGACAAAAGAGCGTTGATTGGTCATTTACAAAGCAAAATCAATTTTGATGGGCAAAATTATCCTTTAAATAGAGCGATAAATCATTATGTGGCAAATTTTAAAAATGCTTTATTGTATGAAGATGAACTAAAGATAGTGAAATTTGATGATTGAAGATAAATTTATGCGTGTGCTTTTGATGTTTGATGTGCCAACTAAAAGTAAAAAAGAGCAAAAACTAGCAAGTAAATTTAGAAACAATCTTATAAAATTAGGTTATTTTATGCTGCAATTTAGCGTTTATATGCGTATTTGCAAGGGTTTAAGTTCCGCAAAAAGTTCTATTGAAAATGTAAAAAAGATTTTGCCACCTTATGGAAATGTAAGGGCTTTAATCATCACTGAAAAGCAGTTTGATAAAATGGAGCTTTTGCTTGGTGGCATAGTTTTTAACGAAAAAGTTAATAACGAAACTAATTTAACGCTTTTTGATATAGATAGTCATGGAGAATTTAAATACAAAAATTCAAATAATGAAGAAATTCAAATAAACAAAAAACAAGAAAAATATCACCAGCAAAATTTATTTGAATTTTAAAAGCGGTTTTAGAGGATTGTAACCCCGCAGAGTCCCGCAAACTCTTTATTTTAGTCCCTTTTTAAATTTCTTATGAGATTATAGCAATTTTTGCTATTTTTATTAAAAAACCCTGAAATTTTCATTATCTGGTAAATATCTATTTTACCATAAAGAAATTTAAAAAGGGACTAAAAACCCTAGTGGATTGAAACTCCGCTAGGGCTAATTACTCCACTAAAAGGAGGTTGCAAATTTGAAATTTATTGAAATTTATGGTTGATTAAAATCGAAATAAAATTATTTAAATAATTTCAAGGCATAAAGATAATATCCACTAAACTTTCATTTTCTAACATTTCACATTCTTTTGGCACCACCATAAGGGCAGCTTTATTGTTAAGATTGTTTATAATCGCACTAGAGCCTTCTTTTTTACCTTCAAGATTAGCTAAAATGCGTCCATTTTCAAACTTTATGTTACAAGCGACAAATTCCAAATAAGGTGTTTTTTTCTTGTAGCTTCCTTGTAAGAAGGCTTTGCAAATATAGTCTTTAGGCTGAAGTAACCAAGAGTTTAAAATCTCTCTTGCGTAAAGATTAAACATTACCATAGCCGAGTAAGGAAAACCTGGTAAGGCGATAATGAATTTTTCATTAGCCTTGGCTATTTTGATATGTCTACCTGGTTTTATGTCGGCTTTATCGATGATGATTTCGTATTCTTTGACAGCTTTTTTCAAAAAGTCAAAATCCCCCATAGAAACTCCGCCAGTTGTAACTAAAATATCACAACTTTGCAAAGCACTTTCAAGGGTAGAAAAAGTGGCTTTTTCATCATCTTTTAAAAGAGGAAAAACCCTTGTATCACAATTTAAATTTTTAGCTAAATTAGCTATGGCGATATGATTTGAAGAGCGGATTTGAGCGGGATTTTCTAAGGCTTCTCCTAGATCTTTGATCTCACTTCCACTACTTAAAACTCCTACAATAGGCTTTATAAACACACTAATGTGAAAAAATCCAAGTTCAGCCAAAAGAGCTATTTCGCTATAATTTAACCTTGTGCCTTTTTTGAGTAAAATTTCATCTTTTTTATAGTTTTCTCCTACCGCACGCACGGCAAAAGTTTGGGGAACTTTTTTTTCTATAAAAAGAGTATCATTTTCTACGCGTACATTTTCAACAGGGACTAAAGTATCGCTTCCTTCGCTCATGAGTGAGCCTGTAAAGGTTTTTACACAAGTACCATTTTGCACGCTAAATTGTGGCATAGTGCCCGCAGGTGTGAGGCCTAAAATTTTTAAAGTTTTATTTTGATCTTCAAATTTGATCGCATAACCATCCATAGCCGAAGTTGGAAATTCAGGCTGATTTTTAGGGGCTTTTATGTCTTGAGCTAAAATGCGTCCTAAACACTCTGTAAGAGCTATTTTTTCAATCTTTTCATAGGTTTTGATATGAGAATGTAAAATTTTTAAACTTTCTTCATAAGACATTAACATTTTTTATCCTTTTAAAAGTCCTGCACCGCAAAGTTTGGTTGATCTTTCTTTGGCATAAATTCTTTCTTTGTTTATCACATCATACTTCCAAATAGGTGCACTCGCTTTAAAATCTTCAACAAATTCATTAAGAAGTTTAAGTCCTAATTTTCTTTGTTTGCTTAAAATTCCTGCAAAATAAGAGCTTTCATGAACCGCCACATCGCCTATAGAGTGAGCAAAAAGCAAGCTAATACCATCAAAATCTACTCTTTTTTGCCACTCATTAAACCATTTTTTTAAAAGCGGTTCATAAATATCAAAACTAAGTGCCTCAATGCCTTCTTCTTCACGCACAATACCACAAAAAGTCAGTAAAGCACCGCAGTTTTTATCCTTGGCAAATTCATACCATTGGCTATAAATTTTAGGAATATCTAAAGAACCTTGATAAAGTGTAAAATGTTTCATTTAACCCCCACAAACTGGCGGTAAAAGTGCTATTTTATCACCATCTTTTAACTTAGTGTTTTCATCAAAAATGATTTCATCGTTTAAAGATACGGCACAAAGTTCTAGCCATTCTTTTAAACTCTCATCTTTTTGCAAAATTTCTTTTAATTCTTTTAAATTTTTTACCTCAAGTTCTAAATTTTCTTTATTTATGGGGCCTAAAAATTCCACTTTTACCATTTTATTCCTTTACTTCTAAATTTCCCATCATTCCTAAATCTTCATGTTCTAAAATATGACAATGATACATTCTAAGCCCTTTAAAATCTTGTTTCATTCTAAGTCTTAACTCTTCATTAGGACGCACATTTATAGTATCTCTTAAGGCTCTAAATTCGGATTTTTGAACTTTGCCATTGAGTTTTGATGAGATGAGTTCAAATTGCGTGCCATGTATATGGAAAGGATGATCCATGTGAGATTTATTTATCACTATCCAGTCTTCAACTACTCCAAGTTTGGAGCTTAAATCAATGCGTTTTAAATCATAGCTTTTGCCATTGATTAAAAACATAGACGCAAGAGCGATTTTTAATTCGCTTTCACTTTTTCCCATCATACCATGCATTTGCATATGATCTTCACTCATGATTATTTCTTTAAATTCCTTAGGTTCTTCTGAAGGTTTGAAAATTTTTAATTTTTTTGGAAGTTTTACATTTTCTTTTTTTAGGTTAATATTGGCTAGAAATAGGGTATTAGGTTCTTCTTTTACCATCATTTTATCCCTATCATAATAAGCACTTTCTAGCTTAAATTCCCCATCTTTTGGAGCGTCGATTAAAACTTCTACACGAGAAGCAGGACTTAAGAAAAGTTCTTCTTTATAAATAGCTTTTTCTATAAGTCCACCATCAGTACCAACAAGTATAAACTTAGCTCCTTGTATGCGTAAATTTAAATATCTTGCTGCAGTAGCATTATAAATGCGTATGCGTTCGTTTGTGGCGAGTTTGATTTTAGGTTTAAATTGTCCATTAATGAGTACAAATTCTCCTTCTCTACCATTTAGCCAATCATTTAGGTTATTGTTTGGAATTTGAGCGTTTTCATCAAGACGCAAATCGCTAATCATCAAATCTTTTTCTTTTAAATGACTTAAAGCATCTTTTTTTGCTTTGATCACAAAAGCCCCTGCTAAACCCATAAAAACTTGTTTAGAAGCCGTATAATGAGGATGTGGATGATACCAGTAAGTTCCTGCGCTATCTTGAGGAATTTCAAAACGATATATTCTTTCTTCTCCTGCTAAGATAGGATCATGTGGGCTTCCATCTTGATCAGGTGGCACAGGAACGCCATGCCAATGTATAGTTGTAGCTTCTTTGAGTTTGTTTTTGACTAAAATTTCAAGTTTATCTCCTTCAAAAACTTCTATTTTTGGAGCAGGCACGAGGCCATTGTAAGTATAAAATAAGGTTTTTTTACCTTTGATAAGCTCTATATGATTTTCTTTGATTTCTAGGGTAGCACGAAAAATATTTTTTTCTTTACTTTCATTTTTGAGTAAAGGCAAGGCTTTTAAAATTTCTCCTTGGGGGAATTGTTTTGGATCTAAAAGCTTTAAATTTTTTGGAGCAAAGTTTATAAAAGAAGTATCTAAGTCATGATTTATAGAATGATTTTTATGCATGGAGTGTATATCGTGCATAGGATTTGCATAGGCTACACCCATACTTGCTAGAGTGAGTGCATTAAATTTTAAAAAATTTCTTCTATTCATTAGTTTTTCCTTTTGCTTGATTTTTTATATTATAGTCATTATTTTTTTAGTTTTAGTAAATATTTATTTTGAAAATTTGGTTTAATTTTGTTATGATTTTAGCAATTTAATCAAGGAAAAATAATGTTTTATGAAAAAATTCAAACTCCAGCTTATATTTTAGAAGAAGATAAATTAAGAAAAAATTGTGAGCTTTTAGCAAGTGTTGGTGAAAAAAGTGGTGCTAAAGTGCTTTTAGCTTTAAAAGGTTTTGCTTTTTCAGGAGCGATGAAAATTGTCGGAGAATACCTAAAAGGTTGCACTTGTAGCGGACTTTGGGAAGCAAAATTTGCTAAAGAATACATGGATAAAGAAATTCATACTTATTCGCCTGCTTTTAAAGAAGATGAAATAGGTGAAATAGCCAGTTTATCTCATCACATAGTGTTTAATTCTTTAGCTCAATTTCATAAATTTCAAAGCAAAACACAAAAAAATTCCTTAGGTCTTCGTTGTAATGTTGAATTTTCTCTAGCCCCAAAAGAACTTTACAATCCTTGTGGAAGATACTCAAGACTTGGAATTCGTGCTAAAGATTTTGAAAATGTGGATTTAAATGCTATAGAAGGACTTCATTTTCACGCACTTTGTGAAGAAAGTGCTGATGCTCTAGAAGCTGTTTTAAAGGCTTTTGAAGAGAAATTTGGTAAATGGATAGGGCAAATGAAATGGGTGAATTTTGGAGGAGGACATCACATCACTAAAAAAGGCTATGATGTTGAAAAACTTATTGCTTTGTGTAAAAATTTCAGTGATAAATACGGTGTGCAAGTTTATCTTGAACCAGGCGAAGCGGTGGGTTGGCAAACAGGAAATTTGGTGGCTAGTGTAGTAGATATCATAGAAAATGAAAAACAAATTGCCATTTTAGATACTTCAAGCGAAGCACATATGCCAGATACTATCATCATGCCTTATACAAGTGAAGTTTTAAATGCTAGAATTTTAGCCACAAGAGAAAATGAAAAAATTTCAGACTTAAAAGAAAGCGAATTTTCCTATTTGCTTACTGGAAATACTTGTTTAGCGGGCGATGTAATGGGAGAATACGCCTTTGATAAAAAGCTTAAAATCGGCGATAAAATTGTTTTTTTAGATCAAATTCATTACACCATTGTGAAAAACACAACTTTTAATGGTATAAGACTTCCAAATCTCATGCTTTTAAATGTAAAAAATGAACTTCAAATGATAAGAGAATTTTCTTATAAGGATTATTCTTTAAGAAATTAGTATTATTTATAATTTGCATAAAATGTTAATTTTATTTGGAAGAGAATCAAAGATATAAATTTTATGCAAAGTATTTTATTTTTTCAAATATAAAATCAACTCAAATATCTAATTTTCAATATTTTGGTATGATTTTTTAATATTTTAAATCCTTGTGGAATTTTATTGAAATTCAGTGATTTTTAAATCAAATAGTATTAAGATAAATCGATTTAAAAATCGGCTTTAAAATGAATATTAGGTATATTTTGCATAATATTCATTCAAGCAAAATTTAAAGCTATTTTTGAAAATTTTGAATGCATGGGGGCTTTAATGGATTTGGAAAAATTAAGATTAGCTAGAAGTCTTTATTATCAATGTCTAGGAGAGCTTTTTGTTTTTTCATTTTCTGAAGAAAGATTGTCAAAATTACAAGAGTATTTAAAGACAATGCAAGAATGTTTATTTGATGAAAATTTAAAATCAAATTTTGATATCTTGCTTAAGCATTTAGATGATGAAAATTCTATACAAGCATTTTTTAAAGAATATGATTTGCTTTTTTTAAGTCTTAAAAATAGCATTCCAACGACTTTTTCTTACATAGAAGAAGGTTTTGAAAATTCAAATCCTTTACTTTGCGTGCGTCAAATTTTAGTCAAAAGTAAAATAAGACGCAATGAAAAATTTTTTAAAGAAAGTGAAGATAGTGTTGGATTTTGTTTATTGTTAATGAGTGAATTTTTAAGGCAAAATGAAGATGATTTAGCCAAAGAGCTTTTTGAAAAAGTGATCAATAAAAGCATTGATGAGTTTTTAGGCGATGTTTTCATGAATAAAAATGCGAATTTATATAAGGAAATTGCAAGTATTGCATCGGCTTTTATGGAATTTGAAAGACTTTGCTTTGAAGTGGAAAAACCTGCAAAAATAAATTCTAAAAAAGTGCAAAACGATCTATCGCGTTCAGAATTTTTAAGAAGAGAAGCAAATAAACAAAGGAGGACTCGTGAAAAATCGCAGGGAATTTCTTAAAAAATCCGCTTTTGCCTTAGGGGCTGCTGGAGTGCTTGGTAGCACAACTTTAGCTCTAGCTAAAGATGAAGAAAGAAAAGATTTGGTTAAAGGTAAAAGTAAGAAAAAAGAAGTGCTTTTTCAAAGAAGTGCTAATTGGGAAAATTATTATATAAAGGCTGAGTAATGTCAAGTGTAGGTGAAAATATCAAGCTTACGCGTCGTTCTTTTCTTAAAATGGCAGCACTTTCAAGCCTAGCAACACCGTTGCTTGCTAGAAGTGAAACTTTAAGAGAAGCGAGTGCTGATGAGCTTAAAGAAGCTTATGAAGGTAGTAAAAAAGTAAAAACAGTTTGTACAGCCTGTTCTGTAGGCTGTGGGATTATTGCAGAAGTGCAAAATGGTGTTTGGGTGCGTCAAGAAATCGCTCAAGATCATCCTGTGAGTTCAGGTGGACATTGCTGCAAGGGATCTGATATGATCGATATGGTGCGTTCACATGTGCGTTTAAAATATCCTATGAAAAAAGAAAATGGAGAATGGAAACGCATAAGTTATGAGCAAGCTTTAAGTGAGATCGGAGAAAAACTAGCTGCTTATCGTAAAGAAAATCCTGAAAGTGTTATGTTTTTAGGTTCTGCAAAACTTAATAATGAACAAGCTTATTATATAAGAAAATTTGCAGCATTTTTTGGAACGAACAATGTAGATCATCAAGCTAGAATTTGACACAGCGCAACAGTCGCCGGTGTGGCGAATACATTTGGTTATGGCGCTATGACAAACCATCTTGGAGACATCCAAAGAAGTAAATGTATCATTATCATTGGAGCAAATCCAGCGGTAAATCACCCTGTGGGTTTTAGACATTTCTTAAAAGCAAAAGAAAAAGGTGCAAAGCTTATCGTTGTAGATCCTAGATTTACAAAAAGTGCAGCAAAAGCGGATATTTATGCAAGAATTCGTCCAGGAACTGACATTGCTTTCATGTATGGAATGCTAAAAATCATCTTTGATGAAGGTTTAGAAGATACAAAATATCTTGATGAAAGAGTTTTTGGAATTGATAAAATTCGCGAAGAAGCAGCAAAATGGACAGCCGAAGAAGTAGAAAATGTTACGGGAATTTCTAAAGAACTTTTGGTGCAAATCACTCACGAAGTAGCTAAAAACAAACCAAC
This sequence comes from Campylobacter sp. BCW_6464, assembly GCF_001762775.1. Classification (NCBI taxonomy): domain Bacteria; kingdom Pseudomonadati; phylum Campylobacterota; class Epsilonproteobacteria; order Campylobacterales; family Campylobacteraceae; genus Campylobacter; species Campylobacter sp. BCW_6464. The sequence goes on from NZ_MJXM01000078.1 coordinate 37,244, forward strand.
TACGCTTATTTGGGCTATGGGTTTAACTCAACATACTGTAGGAACTTCAAATACACGTTTAGCACCTATTGTGCAAATGGTACTTGGAAATATAGGTAAATTTGGTGGCGGAGTTAATATCTTACGCGGACACGATAATGTTCAAGGTGCTTCGGATATGGCTTGTTTGAGTGAAAATTTACCTGGTTATTATCCTTTAAATGAAGCGACTTGGAGATACTATGCCAAAATTTGGGGTGTGGATTATGAATGGCTTTTAGGAAATTTTGTAAGTAAAGATTGGATGCATAAAACCGGACTTTCACTTGCTAGATGGTGGGCAGCAGCTTTAAATGGAAAAGATGGAAATGATGCTATCGATAATGCAGGAACGCCTTTAAAAGCTTTAGTAGTTATGGGAAATGGTATCACTTCAACCGCACAACAAGTAAAAGTTAAAGAAGGTTTGGAAGCTTTAGAGCTTTTAGTTTTGGCTGATCCTTTTGTAAATGAAGCAGGGATTATCGCAGAAAGAAAAGATGGGATTTATCTTTTACCTGCAGCAACACAGTTTGAAACAAGCGGAAGTGTAACAGCTACAAATCGTAGTGGACAATGGAGATTTAAGGTTGTAGATCCACTTTATGAAAGCATGGAAGATCAAGAAATTTTATTTGAGCTTTCTAAAAAATTAGGTTTTTATGAAGACTTTACCAAGACTTTACGCGATGAAAAAGGTGAGATCGTTTGGCCTGAAAATGCAACAAGAGAAATTGCAAAAGCAGTTAGAAGTATAGGGCTTAATGGTTGGAGTCCTGAAAGGCTTAAAAAACATACTTTATACTGGGATAAATTTGATGAGGTAACTTTAGAAGGAAAAGACGAAGTTGCTGGCGAGTATTACGGGCTTCCTTGGCCTTGTTGGAGTGATAAGCATCCAGGTTCTCCTGTGCTTTATAATACCGACATTGAAGTAGCAAAAGGTGGTATGGGCTTTAGAAACAATTTTGGACTTGAGTATGAAGGAGAGAGTTTACTTGCTAAAAATGCGCCTTTAAATTCGCCTATTGATACAGGTTATCCACAAATTACTAAAGATAATATAGAAAAAGTTTTAGGCATTACTTTAAGTGCTCAAGAAAAAGAAAAAATGGGATCAACTTGGTCTTATGATGATAGCAATATCATAGCAACTAAATGTATAGAAAAAGGCATAGTTCCTTATGGAAATGCTAAAGCTAGAGCTGTAGTTTGGACTTTTAAAGATAAAATTCCACTCCACCGTGAGCCTTTACATTCTCCAAGAAACGATTTGGTGCAAAAATATCCAAGTTTTGAAGATCAAAAAGCACTTTATCGCGTGGATACTAAATTTGTTTCTGTACAACAAGCTAAGGATTATTCTAAAGAATTCCCGCTTAATCTTGTTACCGCAAGACTTGTGAATTTAAATGGTGCAGGTATGGAAAATAGAGCGTCTATGTATCTAACGCGTTTAACACCTGAAATGTTTTGTGAGATCAATCCTGAATTAGCAAAAGAGCAAGACATTAAAGCAGGAGATATGATTTGGGTACATTCTCCAGAAGGCACTAAAATTCATGTAAGAGTGAAGGTTAATCCAGGTGTAGCAAAAGATATGATTTTCTTGCCTTTCCATTTTACAGGAGTTATGCAAGGCGTGGATTTAACGCACAATTTCCCAGAAGGAACTAAGCCTTATGCAAGCGGAGAAAGTGCTAATACGGTAACAAATTATGGTTATGATATCATGTGTCAGATTCCAGAGACTAAAGGTGGGCTTTGTAGAATCAGTAAGGATGGAAAATGAGTAAGGTAAATTTTGCAAATTTAGAAAAAGAACGCTTGAAATTCTTTTGTGATAATGAGCGTTGTATTGATTGTAATGGTTGTGCGGTAGCTTGTGATGAAGCACATGAGCTTCCTATTCATATTCGCCGCCGCCGTGTGATTACTTTAAATGAAGGAATTCAAGGAAAAGAAGTTTCAACTTCTATTTCTTGTATGCATTGTGATGATGCTCCTTGTTCTATCGTTTGTCCTGTGGATTGTTTTTACATCCGTGCTGATGGTATTGTTTTGCACGATAAAGAAATTTGCATAGGTTGTGGATATTGTCTTTATGCTTGTCCTTTTGGTGCACCACAATTTCCAAAAGATAGTGTTTTTGGAAATAAAGGCATTATGGATAAATGTACTATGTGTGCAGGTGGCCCTGAAGCAACGAATTCAGAAAAAGAAAGAGAACTTTATGGTCAAAATCGTATCGCAGAAGGAAAAGTTCCTGTATGTGCTGCGATGTGTTCGACAAAAGCACTTTTAGTAGGTGAAAGTTCTAAAATAGAAGAGATTTATCATAATAGACTTATGAATAGAAATTATGGCATTCCAAATCCTTCAGAAAGTTTGGAGTGGAAGATTGCTTACACAGGAAAGGAACGCTTATGAGAAAAGTATTTGTAACGCTTTTGTTAAGCGTGGTAAGTTTATTTGCTTATGGTAGCGAGAGAATGGGACAAGATACTCAAATTTGGGATTTTCATCGTATTACAAATATCCCAAATTATGATACTTTTGGCAAACTTTGGACAACTTTGCAAGGTGAATATATAGCTACTATAGCTTTAATCGCTGTTATTGCGGTATTATCTGCATTTGCTTTGCATTATATGGTTATAGGACCTAAGCAATTTTCACACGATGGAAAGAAAATTTATGCTTTTACATTATTTGAAAGACTTTTTCATTTTATCGCGGCAATTTCTTGGGTGATTTTAGTGCCAACTGGTTTTGTGATGATGTTTGGGGCGACTTTTGGAGGCGGACTTTTTGTAAGGGTTTGTAAAAATTTACATGCTTTTGCAACGGTTTTATTTATCATCTCTATAATCCCTATGTTTTTATGGTGGATTAAAAGAATGCTTCCTGCAAGTTATGATATCAGATGGATGATGATAGTAGGTGGTTATTTAAGCAAAGTAAAACGTCCTGTACCTGCAGGTAAGTTTAATTTTGGTCAAAAATCTTGGTATTATATAGCTGTATTTGGTGGATTTTTGATGATAATTACAGGTGGATTTATGTATTTTCTTGATTTTAATTCCACGGCAATTCAAGGTCTTTTTGGTTTAACTCAAATTGAACTTTTAAGAATTTCAGCTATAGTGCATAATTTCTTGGGTATAGTGTGTGCAGTGTTTTTTGGCGTGCATATTTATATGGCAGTATTTGCAATCAAAGGCAGTATCCATTCTATGATTAGTGGTTATAAAGAAGAAGAAGAGGTTTATATTTTACATTCTTATTGGTATAAAGAATTAAGCAATAAAAAGCAAATTGAACCTAGTTTTTCTTATGATCCTAATGTGAAAATTTAATTTTTTATCAATCTCTCTTAGTTTAAGAGAGATTTTTAAATTTAAATATTTATAAAATTCTTATACTTAAATTCGATATTTTATATTAAGGACTTTTTTTCATTAATAAAATAAGTTTAATTAAATTAGATTTTTATTTTGGGGTGAGATTTGATCTAGGCTAAACTCTCTACCAAAGCCTAGTAAGAATTTGTGTTTAAAGATTGACTAAGTAAGGTTTTAACATATTTTATTGTTTGATTAAATTAGCTATAAGAATAAGAACAATTAAAGCAATTATAAATATTGTTCTTTAATCATTCTAATCTCCATAAACACTAGGTTTTTTAAACTTTAGCATTTTTTATCTTTTTTTATTAAGGAATATTATTAATTTTTAAGATGTTTTTAAATTTAGTCAAAGTAAAAGTGATTAAAAATATTTTAAAATAAATTTATTTCTAATTTAATTTCTTAAAAACATTTACATTTTAATCTACACTGCGTAGTAAAAAAGCGTGTTTGTTATATCTCTTTTAATCCTATGCACGGCAGAGATTGCCGTACTATATAGGTTAAAACTTTTAAATTCTTGTGTTTTAACAAGAATTTCGTTGTAAAGAATTCTCAAAAAGTTTAAGATTAAAATTTATACTTAAGTCCTACTTGACCACTTAAGTAAGTTTCATTTTTATTATCTACTTTACCTGCTAGTATTTGTTTAGCACCAAAGCCAAGATTCATACTGAGTTGATTTGTAAAATCTACATTACCCCCTACGATAATTTGTCTGTATGTTTTTTTCTTGTTGTTAGCTTCTACACTAGTAAAGAAAGCATTATTTATAGCTAAATTAGCTGTGTAATCATCACCATTATTGATAACAAATTGTTCTATTTTTGGAGTTACAAAAATATAAGAGTTTTCATTCATATATTTTCTAAATTCAGCACCCACTTCAACACTTACAGAATTGTTTTTCATAGAATCAATATCTTTAGCAATAGCACCATTTTCTGTATGAGATGGAGTATAACTAAAATAATAATTTATCCCTGCAAAAGGTTTAATAAATAAAGTATTATCACTAAAGTCAAACACACGACCTACATTAGCACTAAATCCTAAGAATTTGCTTGTATAATCTGAGTTATATGCACCATCTGTTTGAATATTGTCTTGTTTAGTTGGAGAAACTTGAGCATAAGCTTTAAGATTAAGTTCCCATTGTGGAGCTATATTGATAGTAGAATACATACCTAATTGGAAGTTATCGCTTTTTTGTTCTAAATTATTGTCTTTGATTTTAGCATTTGCATAAGTAAAATAAGCACCCCATAAAACATTATCATTAGCTTGTTTATCTACCCCTACGGTAGCACCATACATTGCACCACTATCTCCATCGATAATGTTAGCATCACCAAAAGCATTAGCCCAAATACTATTGGTATATTCATTTACATAGCTTGGTCTCATATCACTATCTAAAGCAGCAAATTTAAGGCCATTCATTTTAGAAGCATAAGTTCCAAAAGGATTGTTTAGCATTGCTACACGAGAACCTATAGAAACATCATTAGAAATATTCATAGTGGTATTTACTGCACTAGAAGCTGAATTGAGATTAGATACAGATTTACCTGTATTGTCTGTGTCTTTTTTGATTTGTAGGGCTAGTTTTACACCGCTAAAACTTTTTAAATCTAGTCCTAAACCTTGTCTACAAGTTTGTCTGCGATTTCTCTAAGATTAAGTACAGCATTATATTCAGCACTTCCTTCTTTAAGGTTGTATAATTTTACTACTTCTTTGTCTAAGTTTGGATTGTTTTCGCCTTTTTGTATTATTTCATTTAATTTATTTTTTTGGTCTTCAAGCTGTTTTTTTTATTTGTTCATTATCATTAAATTGTTTTATTAGTTTTTCTAGCATTTTTAAGTCAATTTTTAATTGAGTTAGAGTATTTTTTAAATGCTCAGTTGCTGTTCCATTTGCTACCAAGCATTTGTTAGATCCGCAATTTACTTCTTTTAAATTGTAATCTACTAATTCCATATCCAGCAAATTTTTATCAAGTGTTATACTTTGAAAGGTGTCTTGATTTTTATCTATATCGATATAATCACTTGCAAATTTGCCATATGAAGCTTCAGCTGTATTTGATGTGCTTATATCCTTATTAAATCCTTGTGCTTGGATTAAAAGTGTGTTTTTAGCAAGCAAATCTCTAAAAGATGTACCATTTACGCTAAATTTAGAATTAGTGATATTCGCATTATTAGCAACTTTTATAGAATAATTTTGCACTGCATAAGGATTGCCAAATTCAAAAAAGGTTTTGTCTGCATTTAAATTTCCATTTACGACAAGGTTATTTCCATATACAGATACTCTTGAGCCTTTTTGTGTATCATCTTCTACTAAATTAGTTCCGCTAAGGCTTAAATCTCCATTGAACACCGAGCCGCTTTGATTGACATATAAATTCATATCTTTAAGTATGGTTTCTTTAGCATTTACATAAAGATTTGCAATGTAAGAACTTTCCATACCAACATTTTCGATATTTAAAGTATTTTTATCACCCAAATCAAAGACATACTTAAATTCATCAGTATCGATATCTTTATCATCTGGATTTAAAAAGCTTTCATCATCAAATCTAGGAATGTTTGATTTTATGGTTAAATCATTGCCTTTTAAACTATCTCCATTTATTAAAACTACATCTTGCCCTTTAACTTCAAAATAATCTTGCAGATTTTTTCCGCTAATCCCATCTAGTTCTATTTCAGTTGGTGTTGTCTGAGCTTCAACTAAGGTATTTTTAGAATTTAAATCTACTGCCATTACATTGCTACAAAGTGCAGCACCTAAGCCAAAACCCACTAAAACTTTACTCGCCGAAAACGAAAGCTTCATAAATTCTCCTTATACAAAAAATAAAAAACCATTATACCCCTCCCCATAAAAAAGAGCTTAAGAAGTAATTTTATAAAGAGAAAATTTTATTTTTGTTTTTAAATTTCAAATTGTTAGTATATTTTCACTTGAAGAGTTTAAAGAGTAAATTTATGTTTTTTTGATATAAAATGCTTTAAAATTCTTAAAAATTATAAATTAAATCCCTATTTTTTTATCAGTATTACTTTTAATTATGTTTTTTTGATATAATTAAATTTTTAAAATAACGCGAAAAGAGAAAGCTTATGGAACCCTTATTTACAACCCAAATTTTAAAATATAAAGGTGATGAATCTTTTACATGCGATGATACTTTAGTACGTGAAATTAAGCTTGAAATTTTTATTAATGATGAAAAAGTAGGTGCTTTAATGGCAACTCCTGTAGATGAACAGGCACTAGCAATAGGGTATTTAATGAGCGAAAATATCATTGCAAAAGTAAGCGATATTGAGAACATAGAAACAAAAGATGATGGTATGAGTGTGCATATCAAAGCAAAGATTGATAAAGAAAATTTAGCAAAGCTTAATGCTGAAGGCGTAGTTATAAGTGGTTGTGGTAGAGCACATACTGCAAATATCGATTTAGAAGCCATTGAAGCGAGTAAAATTAGTTCTGATGTAAAATTTAGCAAAGATGAAATTTTAAAACAAATGAGTACTTTTTATACTCAATGCGAGCTTTACGAGAAAACAGGCTGTGTGCATACGGCTAAGCTTTTTGTAGATGAGAAAACTTTTTTTATAGGTGAAGATATAGCTCAACATAATACCATAGATAAAGCTTTAGGAAAAGCACGTTTAGCTGGGGTTGATTTAAGTCAATGTTTTTTAATGGTTAGTGGAAGGCTAAGTTCTGAAATGGTAGCTAAAGCAGTTATGCATAAAATTTCAGTGCTTGTTTCACGCACGGCTCCTACTTGTTTAGGGGTTATGATAGCAAGAAAATTTGATTTAACGCTTTGTGGTTTTGCTAGAGAAAATAAGATCAATATTTATAGTGGAGAATTTAGAATTCATGGATAAAAATCAAGAAAAAGAAATCATCTCATACATGAGAGAATTGTTAAATAGTAATGAAAAATTAGATTGTGGTACGGCTTTTAAAATTGCAAAGAAATTTAATATAAATATAGAAAAAATCGGACAATTAGCCGATGAAAATCACATGAGAATTGATAATTGCGAGTTGGGGCAATTTGGACATTTAGATTTTGAAAAAGCAAAGATTGAAGTGCTTAAAAAAATAGAACCTAGTTTAGATGAAAAGCGTAGAATTTTTTGTAAAGATGCAAGAGATATTGCTAAAGAAGGTTGTGGACTTAAAAGTATGCGTTCAGCTTTAAAAGCTTATAAGGTTGATGTAAAGTATTGTCAACTTGGTTGTTTTAAAGAAAAAAAAGGTAAGCAATTTATAGTAAGAACAAAAACTTGGATTGAAAATGCGGATGGAGATTTGCTTTTTGGACGAGGAAAAACAGAACTTTTAGAGCTTATCGGACAAACAGGTAGTTTATTGCATGCTTCTAAACTTATGGGGATTAATTATAAAAAAGCTTGGATGCATTTACAAACCTTACAAAAAAATTCTCAAGAAATTTTAGTTAGCACACGACAAGGACGCTCTAAAGAATCAGGAACAAAACTTACTCCTAGAGCTTTGGAATTAATGGAAAATTACTCTATTTTGCAAAAGGATATAGAAGAATACGCTAATAAACGCTTTAAAGAATTGTTCTTAAAAGGAAAAAAATAAATCTTCTATCAAAAAATACTAATACATAATATTTTTATAATTAATTAATAGTATTTTTTTAAAAAATATGTTAAAATATAAAATCCAAAATTTTATTTTAGGAGTTATTAAGATGTTTAAATCTTTAAATATAGGTTTAAAACTTATTTTTTCTGTAGCAACTGTTGTTGTTATTGGGCTTATTATTCTAATTTCATTAATCACAAAACAAGTAAGTCAAAATATTACCAAAAATACAGAAGATATTCTAGCTTCTATCACGAAAGAATATGCTACCCAAACTCAAGGAATTTTTGGGGAAATGATTGCTTTAAATAAAAGTATTTCAGGTACTTTAACAGAAATGTTTAGATCAACTTCAAAAGAAAATTTAGATATAGACAGTATAACAAATATTATAACCAATACTTTTGATAATAGTGCTTATTCTAATTTTACTTATTTGTATCTTATCGATCCGCCAGAATATTTTAAAGAGGAGAGTAAATTTTTCAATACTCAAAGTGGAAAATTTGTTATGCTTTATGTTGATGAAGAAAAAGATAGTAAAGGCGGGATAAAAGCAATACAAGCTAGTGATGAAATAGCTAATTTACAAGTTGTGCAAGATATATTAAAAAAAGCAAAATATGGGGAAAATAAAGTATATATAGGACGTCCTATTAGGATGAATTTAGAAGGTCAAGATTTTGATGCTGTAAATATTGCTATGCCTATATTTGACCGAAAGAATCAAGTTGTAGGTGTTATCGGTATGACTTTGAATTTTTCGGCTATTGCTACTTATCTTTTAGATCCCAAGAGTCAAAAATATGATGGAGAATTAAGAGTTCTTTTAAATTCAGATGGTCTTGTTGCAATTCACCCTAATAAAAATTTGGTTTTAAAAAATTTAAAAGATGTCAATCCTAACAAAGGCGCACAAGAGACTTATAAGGCTATGAGCGAAGGAAAAAATGGAGTTTTTAACTATATAGCTTTTGATGGTGATGATTCTTATGCCGCGATTAATAGTTTTAAAGTGCAAGATAGCTCTTGGACAGTTTTGGTAACTGCCCCTAAATATTCAGTTTTTGAACCTTTGAAAAAATTACAATTAATTATTATTAGCGCATCTTTTATTTTTATTTTTGTTGTTTTGGGAGTGGTTTATTATTGCGTAAGAAAAATTGTTGCAACAAGATTACCAATTATTCTTAACTCTTTAGAATCTTTTTTCCGTTTCTTAAATCATGAAAAAATTGAGCTTAAATTAATTAAAATTCGAGCCAATGATGAATTAGGGGCAATGGGAAGAATCATAAATGAAAATATTGAAAAGATTCAAATATCTTTAGAGCAAGATCAAAATGCTGTAGATGAATCGGTGCAAACTGCTAAAGAAATTGAAAAAGGTAATTTAACTGCAAGAATTACTAAAAATCCTATAAACCCTCAATTAGTAGAACTTAAAAATGTTCTTAATAGAATGCTTGATGTTTTGCAAAGTAAAATTGGTTCTAATATGAATGAAATTAATAGAGTTTTTGATAGTTATAAAGCGCTTGATTTTAGCACAGAGGTGCTTGATGCTAAAGGCGAAGTTGAGATTACAACTAATATTTTAGGTAAAGAAATTAAAAAGATGCTTGTAGCTTCTTCAAATTTTGCTAAAGATTTAGCCAATCAGTCAGAAGAGTTAAAAAATTCTATGCAAAAACTTGCTGATGGCTCTAATGCACAAGCGAGTTCTTTAGAACAATCGGCTGCAGCTGTAGAGGAGATTAATTCTTCTATGCAAAATGTAAGTGGAAAAACAGTTGAGGTTGCTTCGCAAGCTGATGATATAAAAAATATTGTCAATGTGATTAAAGATATCGCTGAGCAAACGAATCTTCTTGCTTTAAATGCAGCTATTGAAGCTGCACGTGCTGGAGAACATGGGCGTGGTTTTGCAGTTGTTGCAGATGAGGTAAGACAGCTTGCGGAAAGAACAGGGAAATCCTTATCTGAAATCGAGGCAAATATTAATATACTTGTTCAAAGCGTAAATGAAGTAGCAGAATCTGTAAAAGAACAAACAGCAGGAATCACACAGATTAACGATGCTATAGCACAACTTGAAACTGTAACTAAGGAAAATGTCGAAGTTGCAAATGTTACCAATAATATAACAAATGAAGTCAATCAAATTGCTGCAGCAATTCTTGAAGATGTGAATAAAAAAAGATTTTAAAAAAGCTCATTTTTGAGCTTTTGAATTTTTTCTATATTATTTAAAATTTTTAAACACAAAACAAGTAATAAAATAATATTATTTTTCAAAGCTAATATCAAGGAAAAATAATGAAAATTGATTGTCGCAATCTTTCTTGTCCTCAGCCTATAGTTGAAACAAAAAACGCTCTTGAAAAACTTCAAGAAAATGAAATTTTAGAAATTGTTTTAAATTCTATTATTTCAAAAAATAATGTTGTAAAATTTCTTAACTCTTTAAATTTAAATCCTATTATAGATGAAAATGCACAAGAGTTTTGCATCAAAGTGCAAAAAAAGAATTTTAATTCTAGTGAAGTAAATATTCACGATTATAATGTTTTATTTTTAAAAACCGACAAAGTGGGTGAGGGTGAATTGGGACAAAATTTACTTGTAGGATTTTTAAGTACCTTAAAAAATTTAGATCATGCTCCAAGTAAAATTCTTTGCGTAAATGAAAGTGTTTTAATCAATGTTGATGAAAATCATAAAGCACATTTAGCTATGAAAGAACTTGAAAATTTAGGTATTGAGATCATAAGTTGCGGAGCTTGTTTGGAATTTTTTAATAAAAGCAAAGAACTTAAAATAGGAAATATAGGCAATGCTTATGAAATTTTAAACGAGCTTTTTGGTAAAGCAAAGATTATTACTTTGTAAAGGAAAAACACTGCAATATAAAAATCAAAATTTAACGCATTTTGTTAAAGCAGCAGGCTGAGCAGCGAAATTAAGCCCGGGTGGTCTTAAAACAATTTTAAATTTCATGCAAAAAACCCCTGCCTTACTTAGCGATATTGGAAATAATGAAGATGCAAGTGTATATCAAATCAGCCGCGATTTAGCTTTGGTGCAAACGCTTGATTTTATCACTCCTATAGTAGATAGTGCTTATCATTTTGGTACTATTGCCGCAGCAAATGCTTTAAGCGATGTTTTTGCTATGGGTGCAGAGGTGATTAATGCCTTAAATATAGTAGGTTTTGATACTTGTAATCATGATTTAAATATCTTAAAAGAGCTTTTAGAAGGTGCAAATGATAAGATTCAAGAATGCAATGCTTTAGTTGTGGGTGGCCATACTATAGAAAGCACTGAGCTTTTTTTTGGACTTAGTGTTACAGGAAAAGTACATCCTAGTAAATTTATTGCTAATAATACTTCTAAAGTTGGAGATTGTATCATTTTAACCAAGCCTTTAGGAACAGGAATTTTAAGTACAGCTTTAAAGGCACAAATGCTAAATCAAAAACATTTAGATATAATGCTTAAAAGTATGATGGAGTTAAATTATAAAGCCAGTCAAATTGCTCTTAAATTTCACCCAAGCGCCATGAGTGATGTCACAGGTTTTGGACTTTTAGGTCATTTAAAAGAAATGCTAAATAAAAATATTTCTTTTGAAATTTTTGAAAGTGAACTTCCTTTTTTAGATGGAGTAAAAGAGTATTTTAATATGGGTTTAATTCCTGCTGGAGCTTATAAAAATTTAGAATTTATAAAAGAACTTATCCCTGATTTAAATGAAGAAAAATTATTACTTTGTGATCCGCAAACTTCAGGAGGACTTTTAATTTCTATAAGTGAAAAAGAATCCTTAGAATGTTTAAAAAAACTAGAAGATGAAAATATTCAAGCTAAAATTATTGCTAAGGTTGTAAATAAGCAAGAAAATGATATTATCATTTCTTAATTTTTGTTACTTATATACCCATTAAAATTTTTTTTATCATTTTTTATACATTTTCTATGATTTAAAATATTATTTTTATCTTATTTATATATTATTTATTAAAATTTATTTTATCTTAGGAGATACGAAATGATACAAAAAGCTTTAGCCTTAGCTGAAGAATTGCAAGGACAAATAGAAGCTAATATTTCAAATTCTGAAAAAGAATTTCATGCTAAAATGCAAAAACTTCTTAATAATCCCAAAAATAAAGTTATGCTTATAGAACTTTTAGATCGTTCTTTTAGATGTAAAGATAAAAATGCAAGTTTTGAGCTTATAGAATATATTTTGAGTAAATATGGCATAGCGGATTTTTTTAGCACTTTTGAAAAATTCCTACTTTTTAGCTTTTTAAATTTTGGCAAATTTGCTCCTAATTTAAGTGTACCTTTTTTTGTCAAACATTTAAGAGAAGATACTAAAGCTATGGTTCTAGATGCAAACCCTAGTGTTTTAGAACCACATATTAAGAAAAGAAAAGAGCAAGATAAAATTACCTTAAATGTGAATTTAATCGGTGAAGAGGTTTTAGGTGAAGCTGAGAGTAAATATCGTATGCAAAAATATGAAGAGGCTTTAAAATCAAGTTATATCACTTATATTTCCATAAAAATTACTACTATTTTTTCACAAATTAATATTATAGATTTTGATTATTCCAAAGAAGAGGTAGTAAAAAGACTAGATTATCTTTATGCTTTGGCCTTAGAAGAAGAGAAAAAACAAGGTGTTTCTAAATTTATCAATCTTGATATGGAGGAATTTAGAGATTTAGAACTTACTGTTGTAGCTTTTATAGAAAGTGTAGCCAAATTTGATATTAAAGCGGGGATTGTTTTGCAAGCTTATATTCCTGATTCTTATGAGTATCTTAAAAAACTTTTTGCTTTTTCAAAAGAGAGGGTTTTAAAAGGTATGAAGCCTATTAAGATCCGTTTTGTTAAGGGTGCTAATATGGAAAGTGAAGAAACTATTGCATCTCAAAAAGGCTGGGAACTTCCTACTTTTTACAAAAAAATAGATACTGATAGCAATTATAATAAAATGCTTGATTTTATTCTTGAAGGAGATAATTATAAATACATCAACATAGGAATTGCAAGTCATAATATTTTTGAGATTGCTTATGCTTATACACGTATAAGTGAAGCGGGTGCTTTAGATTCTTTTACTTTTGAAATGCTTGAAGGTATGAGTTTGCAATGTTCTTATCAATTATCCAAAATGCATGATTTAATCCTTTATGCCCCAGTTTGTGATGAAGCACATTTTAACAATGCTATTGCTTATCTTGTAAGACGCCTTGATGAAAATACAAGTGAAGATAATTTTATGCGTTATTTTTTCAATCTTAAAGTAGGAGATAAAAACTGGAATATCCAAAAAGAACTTTTTTTAAAATCTTTAGAAGGCATAAAAACTCTTGATAATACTACACATCGCAAGCAAGATAGAAATAAAGAATCAAATATCATAAGTTCTTATGAAAGTAAAAAATTTAGCAACGAAAGTGATACGGATTTTATTTTAGTGCAAAATAGAGCATGGGCTAAAGAAATTAAAGCTAAATATGAAAATTTAAAAGATTATGATGTTTATCCTGTCATAGGTGAGTTTGATTTTAAAGCAGAAAATTTAAATGTTTTAGAGGTTAAAGATAAGATTGAAGATAGAGTAATAGGAAAGGCTTATTTAGCAGGAGAAAAAGAAATTAAACAAGCTTTAGAAGTAGCTAAAAATTCCAAATATACACAAAAAAGTCATGATGAAATTTATCAAATTTTAGCTAAAAGTGCAAAACTTATGAGAGAAAGAAGGGGAGATTTGATAGGTTTGGCAGCTTTAGAGGTGGGCAAAACCTTTTTAGAGATCGATCCTGAAGTAAGTGAGGCTATCGATTTTATAGAGTTTTATCCGCACTCTTTAGAAGAGCTTAAAAAACAAAATCCAAAAGTTAAATTCAAGCCTAAGGGCATAGGGGTTACCATAGCTCCTTGGAATTTTCCTATAGGGATTTCAGTGGGCACCATAGCTGCACCACTAGCTGCAGGTAATGTGGTGATTTACAAACCTTCTTCACTTTCAACCCTAACAGGTTATATGCTTTGTAAGTGTTTTTGGGATGCAGGTATTCCAAAAGATGCTTTGATTTTCTTACCTTCAAAAGGAAGCGATATTTCTAAATATTTACTTGTTGATGAAGCGATTAAATTTTCAATTCTTACAGGAGGAGAGGATACTGCTTATGCTATGTTAAAAGCTAATCCAACCTTGCTTTTAAGTGCTGAAACGGGAGGAAAGAATGCGACTATAGTTTCTAAATTTGCTGATCGTGATAGTGCGATTAAAAATATCATTCATTCTGCGTTTAGCAATAGCGGTCAAAAATGTTCAGCTACTTCTTTGCTAGTCTTAGAAGAAGAGGTTTATCATGATGAAGAATTTAAAAAGACTTTAGTGGATGCTGCAAGTTCTATGGCAGTGGGCAGTCCTTTTGAATTTAAAAATAAATTAGGTGCTTTAGCTGATAAGCCAAGTTCTAAAGTTCAAAAGGCTTTGGATGAATTACAACCTTATGAAGAATGGGCATTAAAACCTAAGTTTTTAGAGGATAATCCTTATTTAATGACTCCAGGCATAAAATACGGCACTAAAAAGGGTGATTTTACCCATATGAATGAACTTTTTGTGCCGATTTTAAGTGTAATGAAAGCTAAAGACTTAAAAGAAGCTATTGATATAGTAAATTCCACAGGTTATGGTTTAACTGCAGGTTTTGAAAGCTTAGATGAAAGAGAATGGGAGTATTTTCACACTCATATAGAAGCAGGAAATATTTATATCAATAAACCAACCACAGGGGCTATAGTTCTGCGTCAACCTTTTGGTGGGATTAAAAAATCTGCCATAGGTTTGGGTAGAAAAGTGGGAATTTATAATTATATCACTCAATTTTTAGAGATTAAGCAAGAAGATTTTGATGATCATTTAATTGAAGATAAATTTTCAAAAAAATTAGCACAAATAGATTTAAAAGAAGCACAAGATTTTATGAATGATTTAATTAAAATGTCTCAATCTTATGCTTATCATTATAAAAATGAGTTTAGTGTTTCAAAAGATTATGTCAATATACGTGGAGAAGATAATCTTTTTTCTTATACTAAAATAAAGAATATGGTTTTAAGACTTTGTGGAAATGAAAGCTTAAAAGATGTTTTAGGGGTGGTTTTAGGTGCAAATATTGCAAATATTGATCTAGGTATCAGTTATGATGAACAAGATATTAGTATGATAGAACGAATTGTTCAAAGCATAGGAGCAAAAGTATTATTTTTAAAAGAAAATAAAGAAAATTTTATCAAGAGTATTAAAGAATATGAAAGAGTGCGTTATTTGGCAAAGCCAGATGTAAATGATGAGATTTATAAAGAGGCTGCAAAGCTTGCTAAAATCATCATAAGAGAAAAGCCATTGTTAAATGGTCGTTTTGAACTTTTAAATTATTTTAATGAAAAAGCTTTAAGTATATCTTTTCATCGCTATGGAAATTTAGGCATTAGAGCAATATCTTAATGATTAAGGAGAGTTTGATGGAAGTAGTTCAAATTAATACCCCAATAGCAGTGATGTTTGTAGTTTATGCCTTATTGATGCTTTATATAGGTTTTTATTTTTATAAGCAAAATAAAAATTCAGAGGATTATTTTTTAGGTGGGCGTACTATGGGGCCTGTGATATCTGCACTTAGCGCAGGGGCTTCTGATATGAGTGGTTGGCTTTTAATGGGATTACCAGGAGCTTTATATGTAAGTGGTTTTATAGATTCTTATATTGCGATCGGGCTTACCATAGGGGCTAGTTTAAATTGGATTTTTGTAGCAAAAAGACTTAGAATTTATACCAGTGTTATTGCCAATTCTTTGACTATTCCTGATTATTTTGAAACTCGTTTTGATGATGACAAACATATACTTCGCATAGTATGTGCGGTGGTAATTTTGATATTTTTTACCTTTTATGTTTCATCGGGGCTTGTAAGTGGAGCCAAACTTTTTGAAAGTACTTTTGGTATCAGATATGATTATGCTTTAACTACTGGAACGATTATTATTGTTGCTTATACTTTTTTAGGTGGATATAAGGCGGTTTGTTGGACGGATATGATACAAGGGCTTTTAATGATGATGGCTTTAATTATTGTGCCTTTGGTTATGCTTTATCATTTAGGTGGCTTTGGCGAAGCGATGAATATAGTTAAAGAAATTAAACCACAAGCTTTATCTATGGGCGAAGGAGTAGGAGTTGTAAGCATTATATCTGCACTTGCTTGGGGTTTGGGCTATTTTGGTCAACCACATATTTTAGTGCGTTTTATGTCGATTCGTTCTACTAAAGATATTCCTATGGCCACTTTTATAGGTATTGCTTGGATGGTGGTTTGTCTTTTAAGTGCTTGTATGATAGGTGTTTTGGGTATAGCTTATGTGTATAAATTTGAATTAAGCCTGCAAGATCCTGAAAAGATTTTCATCGTGATGTCGCAGCTTTTATTTAATCCTTGGATAGCAGGCATTTTACTCAGTGCTATTTTAGCGGCTATTATGAGTACGGCAAGTTCACAATTGCTGGTTTCAAGTTCTACTATAGCGGAAGATTTTTATAAAAAGATTTTTAGAGAAGATGCGCCAAGTCATGTTGTATTAAATTTAGGTAAATTAGGTGTTTTACTGGTAGCTGTAATAGCGTTTTTGATTTCTACTGATAAAAATTCAAGTGTTTTGAGTATAGTTTCTTATGCATGGGCTGGATTTGGAGCTTCTTTTGGTTCTGTAATGCTTTTTTCTTTATTTTGGAGTAGGATGACAAGAGTAGGAGCGATTTTAGGTATGATAACAGGAGCTGCTACTGTGGTACTTTGGAAGAATTTTGCAAATTCGGGTCTTTATGAAATAGTTCCAGGGTTTTTAGCAGCTTCTGTGGTAATTATTATTGCAAGTTTGTTTACAAATGTAAGATCTGGAACTAAAGCAGCTTATGAAAAGATGTTAAAAGAGCTTTGAGAACAAAAGCCTTTTTTAAGGCTTTTGTATTAAAAATCTTAGCGTGGGTCCACTTTGATCGATTTCAAGCACTTTAAAGCCACGGTTTTTTGCATCTTGAGGTATGGAATTGATACTTTGTGGGCAATCGCAAAGCACTTCCAAAATTTCTCCACTTTGAAGCTTAGGTAAGACATCAAGTGTTGCTATAGCAGGATAAGGACAAGCTTCACCTTGTAAATTTAAACTATAAGTAATTTTCATTGTTTATCCTTTAAGTTGATTTTTAAAGAAGTGTTTTTTGTAAAATACTACAAAAACAAACATTAAGATGAATAAAATAAGATTGATAAAAAATCCATTTAAATTGCCAAATTCAGTTAAAAGATTGATTTTTATACCTTCTTTAAAAGCTTTTGGTAAAAAGTCATAACTTAAGGCTAAAATCATAGTTCCTATTATATTTGCAATTCCTACTATCATAAAATGACTTTGCCCTTCAAAGGCACGATAAGCCCAACCACACTCGCAACCTCCGGCAAAAACTATGCCAAAACCAAATAAAAATGCTCCTACAGCTACAGCAGGAGAAAGTTCTATGAGTTTGCTAGTATGGCCTTGTAAGATAAAAGCAAAAGCGATTAAAGAAGCGATAATCATGCCAATTAATGCGCCTTTTATAGCATTATCTCTACCAAATAAAAACAAATCTCTAAAGCAAGAGGTAAAACAAATTTGCCCCCTAGAGATAACAAAACCAAAAACAAAACCAAAAATCAGTGCTAAAGCTTTGTTTTGTGTGCTGATATTGCCGTTTGTAAAAACAAGATAAAACACCCAAGCTAAAAAGGCTATGAAAAGTAATATGCCTAAGTTAAAATATAGTTTTGTACGCAAACTTTGCTTGTTTAGCGGCAAGTTTTCTTTATTTACCCGTTCTAATTTAGCTTTAGGTTTAAAAAAGGAAGTGTTGCAAATTTTCACTCCTAGATAAATTCCTAAAACCATAAAAACAGTAAAAAGCCAAGTGTGTAAAGAAAAATAAGGTAAACCTGTAAAAAAATTAGCTAAATTACATCCAAACGCAAGTCTTGCTCCATATCCTGAAAGAATTCCACCTACTATTGCTTGAAAAATTCTTATATTGCTAGCAGGTAGACGAAATTTGACTTTGTTAGCTAAAAGTGCGGCTACTAAACAACCTATAAACATACCTATGAGCATAATACCATCAGTTCTTGTTAAAGGGGTTCCATTTAAATTTTGCTTTTGGTAATAAGAATATCCATCTAAATTCATACCTAAAAGTTCTAGAAATTCACCGCCCCAACGCGTCATTTCTCCAGTAACAGCCCAAACGCCACCAAAAATCCCAAAATACACTGCACTTAAAATTCCAAGTGCAATCATAGAATGGGAATTGTCCCAAAAATTGATTAAATATTTTTGTTTAAAAGAATTCAAAGAAAGATCCTAATAATGTAATCATCAAAACTTGATGCTAAAAAAGAGTGAGATTATAGCTTAAATTTAATATGAAGTCAAAAAGAATATTGATAAATTTATTTTGTTTTTCATTAAAAATCGCTATAATTATCGCTTTGGAAGATTAGCGTATCTGGTGATCGCCACTGACTTCAAATCAGATGAAAGGATAGTTGACTATTCTTTGGGGAGTTCGATTCTCTCATCTTCTCGCCAATATTAAAGTAAAATCAAGGAAATTTTTATGAGCAAAGCAGATATTATTGTCGGCATTCAATGGGGCGATGAAGGAAAAGGTAAGGTAGTTGATAAATTATGTGAAAATTATGATTTTGTTTGCAGAAGTGCAGGTGGACACAATGCAGGACATACGATTTGGGTAAATGGTGTAAGATATGCGCTTCATCTTATGCCAAGTGGAGTTTTGCATCCAAGATGTATTAATATTATCGGAAATGGAGTTGTGGTTTCTCCTGAAGTATTGATTGCTGAAATGGCTCAATTTGAAAATTTAAAAGGTAGATTATATATCAGCGATAGAGCTCATTTAAATTTAAAACATCATTCTTTAATAGACATTGCAAAAGAAAAACTCAAAGGCAAAAATGCCATAGGAACAACAGGTAAGGGTATAGGACCTTCTTATGCAGATAAGATTAATCGTACAGGACATAGAGTTGGAGAGCTTTTAGAACCACAAAGACTTTGTGAGGCTTTGATGAAAGATTTTGAAGCTAATAAAACTTTTTTTGAAATGCTTGAAATTGAAATTCCAAGTGCTGAAGAATTGCTTGCTGATTTAAAACGCTTTAATGAAATTTTAACTCCTTATATTACAGATACTACAAGAATGCTTTGGAAGGCTTTAGATGAAGATAAAAGAGTACTTTTAGAAGGAGCTCAGGGCTCTATGCTTGATATTGATCATGGAACTTATCCTTATGTTACAAGTTCAAGTACTATTTCAGCAGGCGCTTTAACAGGACTTGGGTTAAATCCTAAAGAAGCGGGAAATATTATAGGTATTGTAAAAGCTTATGCAACGCGTGTGGGAAATGGAGCTTTTCCTACTGAGGATAAGGGCGAAGATGGAGAAAAAATTGCACAAATTGGAAAAGAAATTGGCGTAAGCACAGGACGTAAAAGACGCTGTGGATGGTTTGATGCGGTTGCTGTAAGATATACAGCAAGGCTTAATGGTCTTGATGCTTTATCTTTGATGAAGCTTGATGTTTTAGATGGTTTTGAAAAGATAAAAATTTGTCGTGCTTATGAATATAAGGGCATGGAAATCGACTATATACCAAGCGATTTAGAAAATGTTCAACCTATTTATGAAGAAATGGATGGTTGGGATAAAGTTTTTGGTATAAAAGATTATGATTTATTGCCAGAAAATGCTAAAAAATATATAGCAAGACTTGAAGAGCTTGCAGGGGTTAAAGTAAAGTATATTTCCACTAGCCCTGAAAGAGATGATACTATCATCTTATGAAAAGTAAATATAATTCTGTTGTAAAAGTAAGAAAACAACAACTTGATAAAGCAGAATCAAATCTTAATCAAGCCAAACAAAGACAGCTTGAACATGAAAAAGCTTATGAACTTTCACGCCAAGAGTGTGAAAGTTTAGGCGTATTGCCAAAATCAGGATCTATAGCAGAGTTAAGATCAAATTTAAGTATGGCGCAAGTAGGACGCGAGGCTTTGGCAAGAGCTAAGGAGAAAGTAGAGCTTTCTAAAAAGGAAATGAATCATTATCAGTTTTTATATCAAAAAGCGCATTTAGATTATGAAAAAATGAAGGCTTTGGAAACTGAAGAAATTAAACAAAAACAAAAAGAACTTGCGAAGGCTGAAGAAAAATTTTTAGATGAAATTGCAATCAGTCGTTTTTTCAAAGGGGAAAAAGATGATTAAAAAATTTATATTGTTAGTTTTTATTTCAAGTGTAGTTTTTGGAGCTGAACAAGATTGTGAACAATATTTTGAAGCTAGAAAAGCTCAAATTGAATTGCAAGCTAGAGAATTTGATGAAGCAAGACAATCTTTAGAAGCTTATAAAGCCTCTTTTGAAGCTTTGCAAAAAGAAAGGCTTGAAAATTTAGAAAAAAAAGAGGCTGAGGTTAATGCGACTTTGGCAAAAATTGAAGAATTAAAACTTGAAAACGCAAGGCTTGTAGAAGAACAACAAAAGATTTTAAATTCAATCAATGATAAAACTCAAGGTAGGGTTAAAGAAATTTACTCCCAAATGAAAGATGCAGCCATTGCAGATGTTTTAAGTCAAATGGATGCAGAGGATGCAAGCAAAATAATGCTTTCTTTGGAATCGCGTAAAATTTCAGGTGTTTTATCTAAAATGGATCCAAAAAAAGCCAGCGAGCTTACTTTACTTTTAAAAAATTTAGATAATAATGCTAGTAATTAGGTGATTAAAAAAATGAAAATTTTTCATTTTTAACATTCTTTTACCAAAAATAAGCTATTATTTTAAACATTATTAAATAAAAGGTTTTTAAGATGCGTATAAAATTACCACATATTCCTTATATCGCAAATAAAATGATGTTAGATATAGCTAATTCTTCTTTTGTAGAAATTAAAGATCAGTTAGAAAAGCTTAAGGTATGTATAATAGAAGTTTTAGAGAAAGATATTCTAAATGAAAGAAAATTAGATGAAAGAGTCAAAGAGCTTTTAGAGCAACAAGAAGATGAAATGGAGCTTATGCAAGTAGATCGTAAAAATATGTTTTGGCTTGTGAAGAAAAAGTTAGCTCCTGAATTTAATGTGATTTTAGATTCTGAAGATAGACATAATCATCTAGCGCATCAAATTTTAGAAGAACTTGTAGAGAATGATTATATTAATTTTATAGTGAGTGAAAATAGAGTTAAAAATTTAATCTTTTCAAGCATAGAGTCTTATCTTAAAATTTATGAAAAACTTGAAGATGAGGTTTATGAGAAAATTAGCAATTATAAAACAAAACCTATTCCAGGTAGCGAAGAATACGATCTTATCTTTGAAAAACTCTATCAAGAAGAGCTTAGAAAAAAAGGTATGTTTTAATGAAGGCTTATATTTATTTAGAAAATGATATTTTTTTAAGTGCTAAGGCTTTTGGAAAGAGCGGTACTTTTTTTGGAGAGCTTGTATTTAACACTTCTTTAACAGGGTATCAAGAAATTATTTCAGATCCTTCTTATGCAGGGCAATTTATCGTATTTTCTATGCCAGAAATTGGTATAGTAGGAACCAATGAAAATGATAATGAAAGTAAGGAAATTTTTGCAAGTGGTGTTTTAATGCGTGAATTAAGTTCCAGTTTTTCAAATTTTCGCGCCAAAGAAAGTCTGCAAGATTATCTTGAAAAACATGGAAAAATAGGAATTTATGAACTTGATACGAGATATCTAGTAAAAATGATAAGAAATAATGGCAATTTAAGAGCTGTAATTTCAACTGAAATTTCAAATAAAGAAGATTTAAAAATCGCCTTAGAAAAATCAGCAAAAATTGATGAAGTAAATTTTGTAAAAGAAGTTAGCACTAAGAAAAATTATTCTCACAAACAAGGCGTTTGGAATGCTAGTTTTCAAAAATTTAATGACGCTAAAAGAGGCGAGAAAAAAGTTGCTGTTATAGACTATGGTGTTAAAACAAATATCTTAAATGAACTCGTAGAAGTAGGTTTTGAAGTAGAAGTTTATCCATATAATATTAAAGCAAATGAGTTGATTGCTCTGTATAAAAAAGGTGAAATTCAAGGTGTGTTTCTTTCTAATGGTCCAGGTGAGCCAAGAATTTTAAAACAAGAGATTGCAGAGATTAAAAAACTTGCAGAAGCTAAAATTCCTATGCTTGGAATTTGCTTAGGTCACCAGCTTTTAAGCAATGCTTTTGGATATGAAACTTATAAAATGAAATTTGGACAACATGGAGCAAATCATCCTGTGATCAATCTTGATACAAAAACGGTAGAAATTACCGCACAAAATCATAATTATAATGTTCCAGAAGAATTAGCTCAAGTGGCTCATATCACTCATAGAAATTTATTTGGCGATAATGTTGAAGGAGTAAGATATAAAGACTATCCTATTATTTCAGTGCAACATCACCCGGAAAGTTCTTCAGGTCCTCATGAAAGTAAGTACATTTTTAAAGAATTTATGAATTTGATGTGAGTATAGATTTTTTAGCTATTATCAGCGTTGCTTTTTTATCTAGTTTTGGACACTGCTATTCTATGTGTGGTGGTTTTAATTTACTTTTTATAAATTTAAATTCAAAAAGCAATAATTTATTTTTATTAACTTTTATTTATCATTTGTTTAGAATTTTTGCTTATATTGTTTTAGGGATAATTTTTGGGACTTTTGGGAATATCTTGGCAATCAATGCTAAGGTTCAAAGTTTGTCATTTTTTATTCTTGGTATATTTATGATGATTTTGGGTTTTGCTCTTATTTTTAGAGGCAATATGTTATCTTTTATTGAAAATAATGTTTTTTTTGATAGTTTTGTAAAGAAAATTATTAAAAAATCTAAAAATTTTAAAGGATTAAAATCAGCTATATTTTTAGGATTTTCAAATGGTTTTGTTCCTTGTGGATTGGTGTATTTTTTTATAGCCAATGCAATAAGTAAGCAAAATATTTTTGAAGGTATTTTGGTAATGATGATTTTTGGAATATCAACTTTACCTGCGATGTTATTTTTTTCTAAAATTTCACAATTTTTTAGTGATTTTTTGAAAAATTTGTTTAATTATTTATCGTATGGCATTATTGTTTGTTACGGTATAAATCTTGCCTATATAGGTTTTAAGGCTTTTCAATGAAAGATTTTTTTAAAGATCAGTTTTTTAAAGCTCTGGAAAAAAATACAATTTTTTCAAGAGCTGATGTGCAAGGAAATTTAATTTTTGTCAGTGATAAGCTTTGTCAAATAAGTGGATATAGCAAAAAAGAGCTTATAGGAAAAAAACATTCAATATTTAAACATCCAGATGTTGATGAATGTTATGTTGAGAAGCTTTTAAAAGATCTTTCATATAAAAAGCCTTATCAGGTTATTTTTAAAAATATTGATAAATTAGGCAAAACCTTCTATCTTGAAACTTTGTTAATCCCCATATTGGATAAAAATAATGAATTAATAGAAATAGTAGCGCTTTCTCATGATGTCAGTAATTCTTTTAAGCTTAATGAAGAGCTTGCTCTAAATCACGCTAAATTAAGAGAATTAAGTATTAATCTTGAAAATACAGTTAAAAATCACCAACAAGAATTTATACAGTTAGGTAAAAAATTTGAGAAAAAAATGAAAATTGCCTTGGAAAAAAATGAAAAAGATATTAAAATAGCATATGAAGAGATTTTGAAATCTTCATTAGAACAAATGATTAGTGATATAGCACATCAATGGAGACAACCGTTAAATGAGCTTGGTATTGCCATGTTTCAAATGAAGCAAAATCTTAAAGATGAAAAAGGATTTGCTGAAATTTATTCACAATCAAAAGATATGATTAAAAATATGTCAGAAACAATTGATGTGTTTAGAACTTTGTTTAACAAAGGAGTAGAGCAGTGTGTATTTATAAAAGAGACTTTAAATAAAGCCTTAGAAATTGCTTTTGAAACTATAGAAAAAAATCATGTAAATATTAATATTGTTTCGAAAAGTGATTATGAAGTTTTGGCGTATGAGAATGGTTTAATAAGAGTTTTTCTTAATTTGATTTTAAATTCAATAGAGGCATTTAAAAACAAAAAAAGGAAAATCATAACAATAAATTTTTCAAAATTTGGAAAAAACTATCTGAAAATTACAATAAAAGATAATGCTGGTGGGATTGATAAAGAAAATTTAGATAAAATTTTTCAACCTTATTTTACAACAAAACATCCCAGTCAGGGTATAGGAGTAGGACTTTATATAAGTAGACAAATTATTGAAAGTTTCCAAGGAAAAATAAAAGTTAAGAATGGAAAAGATGGGGCTTGTTTTGAGGTATTTTTAAAACTAAAAGAGAGGGTAGAGTAGAAATGTCACAAGAATGTAAAGAATTGATAATATTAGTAGTTGAAGATGAAATTAAGACTAGAGAATCATTGATTAATGTATTAAGCGAACGCTTTAGTAAAGTAATCGGAGCTCAAAATGGAGATGAGGGGCTTAAAAAATTTAAAAAATTTAAGCCGGATTTAGTTATCACAGATATTGCTATGCCTATTATGGATGGGCTTGATATGGCAAGAGAGATTAAGGAAATTTCAGATGATGTCCCAATTGTTGTTCTTAGTGCGTATTCAGAGAAAGAGAGACTTTTGCGTTCTATTGATATTGGTATAGATAAATATTTGATCAAACCTGTTGATATAGAAGAGTTGTTTAAAGTTTTAGATTATCTAATAGGCGAAAAAATTGAAGCAAATATGCTTGTAAAAATTTCTGAAGAATATCAATTTAACAAAACTAAAAGAACTTTGATTTACAATGGTGAAGAAATTGTTTTAACTAAAAAAGAATTAGCTTTTATTTCTTTGCTTTTAAAGCAACCTGGGGCTTTGGTTTTGCATGAAGATATAAAGAAAAATGTTTGGATAGGTGAACATGTGAGTGATACTGCTGTTAGAACTTTTATTAAAAGAGTAAGAGATAAAGTGGGTGAAGATTTTATAAAAAATGTGCCAAGTTTAGGTTATAAGATAAATATCAATAAATAAGACTGATTTAGCCTTAAAATATAAAGCATAACAAATGATTAACAAAATTATCATTTTTAAGAAAAAATGTATAATTAATATTCTATAATATTCTCTTATTATCAAAAATTTTAAGGAGAAAGTCGATGCATCCAGGTAATGTATTAAATTACGACTATACGGTTGCAAGATATTTTATGTTTACAACCGTATTGTTTGGCATTGTTGGTATGGCTATAGGAACTCTTATAGCTTTTCAAATGGCATATCCTAACTTAAATTATTTAGCAGGAGAATATGCTACTTTTTCAAGACTTAGACCACTTCATACTTCAGGTGTGATTTTTGGTTTTATGCTTTCAGGGATTTGGGCAACTTGGTATTATATAGGTCAGCGTGTTCTTAAGGTAAGTATGGCTGAGTCAAGATTTTTAATGGCTGTTGGTAAGCTTCATTTTTGGCTTTATGTGCTTACTATGGTTTTAGCTGTTATATCTTTGTTTATGGGTGTGACTACATCTAAAGAATATGCAGAGCTTGAGTGGCCTTTAGATATTCTTGTTGTTCTTGTTTGGGTTTTATGGGGTGTAAGTATTTTTGGACTTATTGGAATTCGCCGTGAAAAAACTCTTTATATTTCTTTATGGTATTATATAGCTACATTTTTAGGTATAGCTATGCTTTATCTTTTTAACAACATGGAAGTACCAACTTATTTTGTTACTGGAATGGGTAAATGGTGGCATAGTGTATCAATGTATGCAGGAACAAATGATGCTTTAGTACAATGGTGGTATGGACATAATGCTGTGGCATTTGTATTTACTGTGGGTATTATTGCTCAAATTTATTACTTCTTGCCAAAAGAAAGTGGTCAGCCGATTTTCTCTTATAAACTCTCTTTATTTGCATTTTGGGGCTTAATGTTTGTTTATCTTTGGGCAGGTGGTCACCATTTGATTTATTCAACTGTACCTGATTGGATGCAAACTATGGGTTCGGTTTTCTCTATAGTATTGATTTTACCTTCTTGGGGTTCAGCGATTAATATCTTACTTACTATGAAAGGTGAGTGGAGCCAGCTTCGCGAGAGTCCATTGATTAAATTTATGATTTTGGCATCAACTTTCTATATGTTCTCAACACTTGAAGGGCCAATTCTTTCAATTAAGTCTGTTAATGCTTTAGCACACTTTACAGATTGGATTCCAGGACATGTTCATGATGGAACATTAGGTTGGGTAGGATTTATGACTATGGCTGCGCTTTATCATATGACTCCTAGAGTTTTCAAAAGAGAGCTTTATAGCAAATCTTTAATGGAAGCTCAATTTTGGATCCAAACCACAGGTATAGTTCTTTATTTTGCTTCAATGTGGATTGCGGGTATTACTCAAGGTATGATGTGGAGAGCGACAGATGAGTATGGTAACTTGCTTTATAGCTTTATTGATACTGTTGTGGCTATTGTTCCTTATTATTGGATTAGAGCGATTGGTGGATTGTTGTATCTTATCGGTTTCTTTATGTTTACTTATAATATTTACAAAACAATTGCTTGTGGAAGAGTGCTTGATAAAGAACCAAAAAGCGCTTCGCCTATGGCAGCATAAAAAGGAGAAAATATGTTTAGTTGGTTAGAAAAAAATCCATTCTTTTTTGCTGTAGCTGTTTTTGTAGTGATTGCTTATGCAGGCATAGTTGAAGTTTTACCAAATTTTGCAGAAAATGCAAGACCAATTGAAGGTAAAAAACCTTATACAGTTTTACAACTTGCAGGGCGTGCAGTATATATTAAAGATAGTTGTAATGCTTGTCATTCACAGCTTATTCGTCCATTTAAATCAGAAACAGATCGTTATGGTATGTATTCTGTAAGTGGTGAATTTGCTTATGATAGACCTTTTCTTTGGGGCTCAAAAAGAACAGGACCTGATCTTGCTCGTGTAGGAAATTATAGAACAGTTGATTGGCATGAAAATCATATGTGGGATCCTACTTCTGTTGTTCCAGATTCTATTATGCCTTCATATAAGCATATGTTTAAAAATAATGCAGATATTGAAACTGCTTATGCTGAGGCTTTAACTGTGAAAAAAGTTTTCAATGTTCCTTATGATACAGAAAATGGAACAAAACTTGGTTCTTGGGAGGATGCACAAGCTGAAGTAAAAGCTGAAGCTCAGGCTATAGTTGATCAAATGAAAAATCAAGAAGTAAAAGATGCTTTTGCTAAAGGTGAAATCAAAGAAATAGTTGCTTTGATCGCTTATTTAAATAGCTTAAAGTAAAATGATGGAACATTTATCAATAGTTTTTGATGTGATTAAAAATTTAATCACATTTGATTTAGCAACAGTCCAAAAACATGAGTGGGAGATTTTCCAAGGTTATGGTTTTTTTGCACTCGTTATGTTTTTGTCAATAGTATTATATGCGTATTGGTATCATTTATATAGAACAGAAAAAAAAGGCGAGAGAAATTATGAAAATTATGCAAACCTTGCCTTAAAAGATGATATTGATGATAGTGTATTAGAAAGTAAAAGGAGTGCTTAATGCAATGGTTAAATTTAGAAGATAATGTTAATCTCTTATCTTTAATTGGAGCTATTCTTATCATTTTAATCACACTAGTTATTGTGAGTAGAATGTTTAAGCAGATGAAAGAAAAAAAAGGCGAGTCAGAGCTTAGTGAACATAGTTGGGATGGAATAGGAGAGTATAAAAATGCTGTTCCTACTGGTTGGGCTGTGGTATTTTTCCTGACTATTGTTTGGGCTATTTGGTATTTTCTATGGGGATATCCTTTAAATTCTTTTTCAAGTATAGGTCAATACAATGAAGAAGTAGTAACTCATAATACAAAATTTGAAGAAAAATTTAAAAATTTATCTCCTGAAGATAAAATAGCAATGGGTCAAAATATCTTTTTAGTTCAGTGTTCAGCTTGTCATGGAATTACAGGCGATGGTATCAATGGTAAAGCTCAAAATTTAAATATTTGGGGTAGTGAAGAAGGTATAATCAATGTAATTAAACATGGTTCAAAAGGTATGAATTTTCCAGGTGGAGAAATGCTTGGTGCTGCTGATTTAGGTGTGGCAGAAGAAGATATTCCTGCTATTGCTGCTTATGTAGCAAAAGATCTTTCAGCTATTAAGAAAACTGCAAATGAAAATTTAGTAGCAAAAGGTAAAGAAGCTTATGCAACTTGTGCAGCATGCCATGGAGAAGATGGAAAAGGTCAAGATGGAATGTTCCCAGATCTTACAAAATACGGTTCTGCAGCTTTTGTAGTAGATGTTTTACATAGTGGTAAGGCTGGTTTTATAGGAACAATGCCGAGTTTTCCAACACTTAATGATATTCAAAAAGAAGCTGTTGGCGAGTATGTAATTTCTCTTTCAAGGGGTGAATGATGGAAAATAATAATAGATGCGTGTTTTCTCTTTCAGGTGTTACAGGTATGTTAATTGCTACGGTTTTATTACTTGCTATCTTAGTAGTTTTAACTATTTGGGGTCTTAAAGCTCAGCAAGAAGTGATGCAAAAGCCATATAGTCTTAAAGATGCACAAAGTGTAAAGATGTTTGGTTCAAAAGAACAAGATCATAGAAGTATAAAGGAAGCACAATGAGTAAGGCTTTGGAATATTTAATTGTTATTGGTTTAGTTGTTGCTGCTGCAATTACCGCTTGGTCGGTTTTAACTGTAAATCATCTTCATATAGGATGAAAAAAATATTACAAGATGGCTTTTTTTTAGCCATCTTTTTCTTTGTTTTATTGCCTTCTAGGGTTTTTGCTCTTGATGCTGTACTTTTTAATGAAAATATTTTAAGTCAAAAAGTAAGTAATGAAATTAATCTTATAGGAAAAGAGCTTTACCAAAAAAGTAATATTTTTATCGGCGTTATGGTTGGTGATGAAACTGAAATTGAAACTTTATTAAATAAACAAAAAGAACTTCCTCAATCTTATATATTGCTTCTTTTGTCAAAAAATTCTCACAAAGTTGATATAGTGGGCTCAAAAGGTGCTTTAGCTTTGATTGATAAAGAATCTGTGCTTAGTCCTTATCCTGGAACAGGATCTATTTTGCCGATATTAGCTACAAATAAAGGTGATATTTATAATGCTGCTATACTTAATGGTTATGCAGATATTGTAGATCGTGTGGCAAAATCCTTGGGATTACAATTAGAACATTCTATAGGTAATGCAAATCGTGATACTATCAATATCTTAAGAATACTTATCTATGGATTTATTTGCTTTGCATTGTTATACTATGCACAAAGAAGAATAAAGAGGAAAAAAAATGTTAGAAACTAAAAGAAGTTTTTGGCCTTATGGTATTTTGCTTTCACTTTTGGCTATAATTATTGCTTGTATTGTAACGATTTTTATAGCAAGTCACCATCCTGTATATGAGGATGATTTTTATTTTGACTCTTATCAAAATGTTGAAAATAATTACAATCAAATACAAAAACAACAAGTAAATTTTGATAAATTTTTTAAAGTAAATTTTCAAAATGATAAAATCACTTTTATAGGTAAAAGAAAAATTCCTAGTTATGAAGTGGATCAAAATTCCTATGTTGCAAATTTTAAAATTTCTGCATTACAAAATATAAATTCTGATGATTTAAAAGTTCAAGTTCTTCTTACAAGACCATTCACTAAAAATTTTGATCAAAAGTTAGAAGGACAAGTTAAAAATGGAATTTTAAGTATCGCTTTACCTAAACTAGATAAAGGTAGATGGGAGCTTAAGCTAAAGTTTTATGCAAATCAAGAAACAGTGGGTTTTTTTAGCTACGAATTAAATGCTCAATGAAATTAAGAATTTTTAGTTCTTCAAGACAAATTAGAGAGTATTATAACCACAAAAAACAGCAAAATGCCTTATTAGATAGTGCTATTCATATAGGTGAATTTTTAGATAAAGTTTGTTTGAGTAATTTTCATAAGGCAAGTTCTTATGAAAGTTTGCTTTTAATGCAAGAAGCTTGTCTAAAAAGTAAGGATTTAGAAAAAAAACTAGGAATTTCGGTAGAATTTTTTGCTTTTTTGAAAAATAACGAATATCTTTTTTCTTTTTTTAAAGAACTTAGTTTAGAAAAAAAAAGCATAGAAGATCTTAAAAACAATGATTATTATGCCACCTATAATGAACATTTAGAAATTTTAGATGAGGTATATAAAAATTATCTTGCTTTACTTGAAAAAAATTCTTTTTATGATGATCTTTCTTTACCTAAAAATTACACTCTTAATAAAGATTTTTTAGATGAGTATGAAGCTATAGTTTATGATTTGCAAGGTTTTTTGAGTAAATTTGAAGAAAATTTATTAAGTGAAATTTCTCAGATTAAAGAAGTGGTTTTAAGTTTTAAAACAAGTAAATTTAATCTTGAATATCTTTCAAAACTTGATTTTTTAAAAATATTTGATTTAAAAATAAACACTCATTATGAAATCAATCTTTCAAAACAAGAGATTTTAAAAGAAGAAATTTTTAAAACAAAAAATTCAAAAATTAAACTCAAATCTTTTGAATTAAGGGCTTTACAATGCGCTTTTGTTATGGATGAAATTTCACATTTTGTACGCAAAGGTTTAGAGTCTGAAAATATTGTAGTTATAACTCCAGATGAAAGTTTTTGTGAGTTTTTAAGACTTTTTGATAAAGACAATATGCTTAATTTTGCAAGTGGGATTAGTATTAAAGAAAGTTTATTTTATCAAAAATTTCAAGCACTTTATGAAAGTGCTAGTAGTGCTTCTTTTGTTTATAAAAATCAAGAGGATTATTTTGAAGACACGCAGATGATTTTTGATTATCACAATACACTTTTACATTCTTTAAAGCTTGATTTTATAGAGTTTAAAAAGTATTTTGATGAGAAATGTGATTTTGAATATTTTGAAAAATTACTTGCTTTATTTTTAGAAAATGAAAAGCAAGAACTTATTTATTTGATACGAAAAGAACTTTATTTTATTAAAGATTTATTAAAAAATCAGTCTTTAACTCTTAAAGAGTTGATCCATCTTTTTTTCATGCAAATTTCACAACTTTCCCTTAGTGATGTAGGTGGAGGTAAGGTTACGGTAATGGGACTTTTAGAAAGTCGTGGGCTTTGTTTTGATGGGGTGATTTTGGTTGATTTTAATGAAGAATTTATTCCCAAAAGAAGTGTTAATGAACTTTTTTTAAACAATGAAGTGCGTAAAAAAGCAGGATTGATTAGCTATGATAGAAGAGAAAATTTACAAAGATTTTATTATGAAAGCTTGATGAAGAATGCTTTAGAAGTAAGTATTTGCTTTGTGGAAAATGAAGAAAAAAGCAAATCACGTTTTTTAGATGAACTTGATTTTGACTTTTTTTATGAAACTCATATCCACCAAAAAGCTTATCTTAATGCTTTAAAATTAGACTATGAAGGTATAAAACCTAATCTAACTCCTATAAAAGCTCCTATTTTAAGGCATAATCCTTTCGAGTTTCCACTTTCTTTTAGTCGTTTTAATTTATTGGAAAATCAAAAAAGAACTTATTATTATCGTTATATTTTAAATTTAGCAGAACCTAGGGTTTTAAGCGAGGAAAGCAAAGCGAAAAATCAAGGAAATTTCATCCATAAAATGCTTGAAATTTATTATAAAAATTATGCAAATAATGATTTTGATATAAAAGTTTTTACAAATTTATTGGATAAAGAATATCAAAAATACAATATCAGTGAACTTGATCTTGAAGTATTTAAATTAAAATTTATACAATTTGCTAAAAACGAAAAAGAGCATTTTTCAAAAGGCTTTTATGTCGCACATACAGAGCTTGAGTTAAACAATATTTTAAAGCTTGGAGCAGATAGTATAAAACTTAAGGGCACTATAGATCGTATCGATAGTTCAAAAGAAGGTAATTTGATCATTGATTATAAAAGTGGAAAAGTACCAAGTAATTCTTATCAACTTGCTTTTTACCAAGCCTTATATGATGAAAATGCAAGCGTAGGTTTTTATGATTTAAATAGTATGCAAATATTGCACCAAAAAGCTAAAAGTTTAGATGAGCTGAGAGAAAGACTTAAAGATTTGGTTCTTATGAGCAAGGAAGAAATAGAGTTTGAAAATGAACAAGATGAGTATTGTCCTTATAAACTCATTTATAAAAAGGAATTAAAATGAGTCAATTTGAGCCTTTTTTGGCATTAGAAGCGAGTGCGGGAAGCGGAAAAACCTTTGCCCTGAGTGTGCGTTTTGTAGCACTTATTTTAAAAGGAGTTAGGATTAATGAAATTTTAGCTTTGACTTTTACCAAAAAAGCTGCTAATGAAATGCAAAAAAGAATTATTGAGACTTTTTTAAACTTAGAAAAAGAAAATAAAACCAGTGAATGCAATGAACTTTGCAAGCTTTTAGGTAAAGATAAAGAAGAGCTTATTTCTTTAAGAGATGCTAAAAAAGAAGAATTTTTAAGAACAGAGTTAAAAATCAGCACTTTTGATGCTTTTTTCGGAAAAATTTTGCGTGTTTTTGCTTTAAATTTGGGCTTAAGTAGTGATTTTACAATGAGTGAAGAGAAGCTTGATGTAAGAGAGATTTTTTTAAAACTTCTTAAAAAAGATGAATTAAAAGATTTGGCTTATTATATTAATTTAGTTGATGAGAAAGAAAATTTTTTTAACGAGCTTGAAAAATTTTATGAGAATGCTTATTTTCAAAATCTTCCTAAAATTCCAAATCCATCTAAAGCTTATATCAATAAAGCCTATAGTGAGTTAAGAAGTTATTGTTTGGGTCTTACTCATGTAAAAAATTATAAAAATTTGTGTGACAATTTTAAAAGCGAAGTTTTAGATTTATCCGTGTTTATACAATCAAGCTTTATGACAAAATTTGAAAGTACAAAATATTTACAAGATTTAGAAAGCACTAACTTGCATTTTAGTACAAAAAGAATGGAGCTTATAAATGCTTTAAATACTTATGCTATAGAGCTTGAAAATTATAAAATTGCTAATTTAATGAATCTTTTAAATCATTATAGTGAAGCTAAAAATATATTTCATAAAGATAAAAATACCTTAAATTTCCAAGATGTGAGTAAAAAAGTTTATGAGCTAATAACCAGTGAATTTAAGGATATGATTTATTTTCGTTTAGATGGTTTTATTTCGCATTTGCTTATTGATGAATTTCAAGATACAAGCGTGATTCAATATCAAATTTTACGCCCTTTGATCGCTGAGCTTGTTTCAGGAGAAGGAGTTAAGAAAAATCGCACTTTTTTTTACGTAGGAGATAAAAAACAAAGTATTTATCGCTTTCGTAAAGGAAAAAAAGAATTATTTGATTTGTTAAAACAAGAATTTAGTCAAATTAAAAGTGATAGTTTAAATACTAATTATCGTTCTAAAGAGCTTTTGGTTGATTTTGTTAATGAAACTTTTAAAGAAAAAATCAAAGATTATAAAGAGCAATTTGCCTTAGAAAGTAAAAAAGGTGGTTTTGTGCGTATTGTGGAATCTAAAGAACAAAAGGTTAAAAACCAAGCCCAAGAAATCAAGGAAAAGACTTTAGAAACTTTATTTGAGCAAATTAATTTTTTAAGATCTAAAAATATTTCTTATGATGATATTTGTATTTTGTGTTGGAAAAATAGCGATGCAGATATGGTTTTGGATTTTTTAAGAGAGCAAAAAATTCCTGCGTTTACTCAAAGCAATGTTTTACTTGAAAATAAAGCAAGCGTAAGACTTGTTTTGGAATATGCTAAATATTGTATTTTTGGTGATGAGTTTTACTTGGTATTTTTAAAAGAACTTTTAGGTTTTGAGCCGAGAAAAATCACCCTTGATTTTTCAAAAAATGCTATGGAAAATATACTTTTTTTAATAAAAGAATTAAAACTTGATTTAAATGATATCGCTTTAATGCAATTTATCGAATATGCTAAAACTAAGGAAAATTTTTTAAAGCTTTTATTTGAGCCTTGTACTTTGAAAATAGTAAGCGAACAAAATATGGGTATTAGTATTATGAGTGTGCATAAATCTAAGGGTTTGGAATTTGATCATGTGATTTTGCTAGATAGTTTATCTAAAAACAATTCAAACAATGAAGATATCATGCTTGAATATGATATCAATCAAGGTTGGCAGCTCCATATTAAAGATAAAATTCGAGAGCTTACTAAAGAGCCTATTTATACCCTTTTTAAAGAAAATATTACAAGAGCAAATTATGAAGATGATATTAATAAACTTTATGTGGCTTTTACAAGAGCTAAGGAAAGTTTGATTATCATAAAAAGAAACGAAGAAAGTGTAAATGGAAATTATCCAAGTTATTTTAAGGGGGGATTTTTAAATATACATTCTCAAGAGAGAGGTTTTTTAGAAAGCAAAGAGCAAATTTTAAGTGTTAAAAAAGAAAGTATTCAAGCTTTACAAAAATTTGAAAAAATTAGCCCACAAGAAGTTCAAAGTGAAGAAAAGCTTGATAGTAAAGAGCTATATTTTGGAAATGCTTTTCATTTTTTTATGCAAAATTTAAAACTCCCTAAGAGTGAAAATTTTCAAATACTTACTCAAAGATGCAAGAGCAAATTTAGGCATTTTTTAGATGAGAGTGATTTTGAAAAGCTTTTTAAAAGAATTGAAATTTTGCTGAAAAATACTCAATTTCAAAATTTAATTAGCGATGGAAAGCTTTTAAAAGAGCAAGCTTTGAGTTTTAATGGAGAAATTAAACAATTAGACTTGCTTGCTCTAAAAGATGAAGAAGCTTTCATAATTGATTATAAAACAGGTCTTGCTATGCAAGATAAACATAAAGAGCAAGTAAGAACTTATAAGATTGCCATTAGTGAAATTTTAAAAAAAGATAAAGTGCGTGCTTTTATAGTTTATTGTTTGGAAAATGAAATTCAAATTTTGGAAATATAAACTTTATTTTTACTTAAATTAAGTAAAAATTAATATTATTTTTTATACAATCACATTTTAAATTTTTGGCAAAGGTAAAAATTATGACAAAGATAACAAAGCCAAACGAAGTAAAACGAGAATGGATTGTTTTAGACGCAGAAGGCAAACGCTTTGGCCGTCTTTTAACTGAAGTAGCAACAATTTTGAGAGGCAAAAACAAGCCTTGCTTTACTCCAAATGTTGATTGTGGTGATTATGTAATTATCATCAATGCTTCAAAAGCTGTATTTACAGGTGCTAATAAAGCAGAAGATAAGCTTTATCATAGACATTCAGGATATTTTGGAAGTGTAAAAAGCGAAAAATTTGGTGATTTACTTGAAAAAAATCCTGCAAAATTATATAAATTAGCAGTTAGAGGTATGCTTCCTAAAACAAATTTGGGCAGAGCTATGCTTAAAAAATTAAAAATCTATGCGGGTAGTGAGCACCCACACACTGCGCAAATTGCTAAAGAAGGAAAATAATCATGGCAACAACATACGCAACAGGTAAGAGAAAAACTGCTATCGCAAAGGTATGGGTAAAACCAGGTAGTGGTAAAATTAGTGTTAATGGTGTTGATTTAAACACTTGGCTTGGTGGACACGAGGCGATTAAGCTTAAAGTGGTTCAACCTTTACTTGTGACTAAACAAGAAACTTCAATGGATATTAAAGCAACTACTTTAGGCGGGGGCTATAGTGCTCAAGCTGAAGCTTTAAGACATGGAATTTCAAGAGCTTTAGCAGCTATGGATGCTGATTTTAGAGCTTTATTAAAACCTAAAGGACTTCTTACTAGAGATAGTAGAACTGTTGAGCGTAAAAAATATGGACGCCGCAAAGCAAGAAGAAGCCCACAATTCTCTAAACGTTAATATTTTTGGTGGGATTTTCCCACCTTTCTACAATTTTTTATAAAACTCATCCTTTTTTCTATCATTTATGTTATAATTGCGAAATTTAAATTTTTATTTTATAACACAATGAAAGGTTTTTTCTATGAAAAAAATATTCTTATGTTTAGGTTTGGCAAGTGTTTTATTTGGTGCTGATAACAATGTAAAATTTGAAATCACTCCAACTTTAAACTATAATTACTTTGAGGGTAATTTAGATATGGATAATCGTTATGCACCAGGGATTAGACTTGGTTATCATTTTGACGATTTTTGGCTTGATCAATTAGAATTTGGGTTAGAGCATTATTCTGATGTTAAATATACAAATACAAATAAAACTACAGATATTACAAGAACTTATTTGAGTGCTATTAAAGGTATTGATGTAGGTGAGAAATTTTATTTCTATGGTTTAGCAGGTGGAGGATATGAGGATTTTTCAAATGCTGCTTATGATAATAAAAGCGGTGGATTTGGACATTATGGCGCGGGTGTAAAATTCCGTCTTAGTGATTCTTTGGCTTTAAGACTTGAAACTAGAGATCAAATTAATTTCAATCATGCAAACCATAATTGGGTTTCAACTTTAGGTATTAGTTTTGGTTTTGGTGGCAAAAAGGAAAAAGCTGTGGAAGAAGTTGCTGATACTCGTCCAGCTCCACAAGCAAAATGTCCTGTTGAACCAAGAGAAGGTGCTTTGTTAGATGAAAATGGTTGCGAAAAAACTATTTCTTTGGAAGGTCATTTTGGTTTTGATAAAACTACTATAAATCCAACCTTTCAAGAAAAAATCAAAGAAATTGCAAAAGTTTTAGATGAAAATGAAAGATATGATACTATTCTTGAAGGACATACAGATAATATCGGTTCAAGAGCTTATAATCAAAAACTTTCTGAAAGACGTGCTAAAAGTGTTGCTAATGAACTTGAAAAATATGGTGTAGAAAAAAGTCGCATCAAAACAGTAGGTTATGGTCAAGATAATCCTCGCTCAAGCAATGACACTAAAGAAGGTAGAGCGGATAATAGAAGAGTGGATGCTAAATTTATTTTAAGATAATGAATAAAACTATTTTATTTGATTTAGATGGCACTTTAATTGATTCTACTGATGCTATTTTAAATTCTTTCCAAGGAGCTTTTAAAGCCCTTGGATTAACTTCTAAAAATAATGAAGAAATCAAAAATCTCATAGGTTATCCTTTAGAGCAAATGTTTAGAATGCTTTATCCAGATAAAGTAAATTTAAGTAAAGAATTTGTATTAGCTTATCGTGAAATTTATGCACAAATTTATTTAGAACAAACCACTCTTTTGCCTAAAGTAAAAGAAGCATTAGAACTTGGAAGCAAAATTGCAGATCTTGGCATAGTTACAACAAAAGGAGGTAAATTTACTCCGATTTTACTTGATTATTTGGGAGTTAAAAAATTCTTTAAAACTTTAATTACTCTTGAAGATGTCACAAATCCAAAGCCAAGTTCTGAACCTATAATTTTAGCTTTAAAAAGACTCAATAAAACTCAAGAAAATGCCTATATGATAGGCGATACAATACTAGATATTCAAGCTGCAATTTCTGCTAATATCACTCCTTTGGCCTTAACTTGTGGCTATGGCAATGAAAATGAATTAAAAGCTCATTCTATGGTATTTTTAAATGCATATGAGGCTGTTAATTATATAGCTAGATTAAACTAATTTCAAGTTTTCGTTAAACGCCTTTTAAGAGAATTTATAGTAAATTGATAGCTAAAAAATTATAAAAATTATCAATATAAAGGAAGGTCTCAATGGGTAAAATTATGAAAACTATGGACGGAAATGAGGCTGCTGCATACGCTGCGTATGCTTTTACTGAAGTTGCTGGAATTTATCCTATTACACCTAGTTCTCCTATGGCTGATTACACCGATATGTGGGCAGCTGCAGGTAAAAAAAATCTTTTTGGAGTTCCTGTAAAAATCGTAGAAATGCAAAGTGAAGCAGGTGC
This sequence comes from Campylobacter sp. BCW_6464, assembly GCF_001762775.1. Classification (NCBI taxonomy): domain Bacteria; kingdom Pseudomonadati; phylum Campylobacterota; class Epsilonproteobacteria; order Campylobacterales; family Campylobacteraceae; genus Campylobacter; species Campylobacter sp. BCW_6464. The sequence goes on from NZ_MJXM01000078.1 coordinate 75,432, forward strand.
TGCAGGTAGTGTGCATGGATCTTTACAGGCTGGGGCTTTGACTACAACTTATACAGCTTCTCAAGGATTACTCCTTAAAATTCCAAATATGTATAAAATAGCAGGTCAATTACTCCCCTGTGTAATCCATGTAGCAGCGCGTTCTTTGGCTGCTCAAGCTTTGTCTATCTTTGGTGATCATCAAGATATTTATGCGGCAAGACAAATTGGTTTTGCTATGCTTTGTTCGCATTCCGTGCAAGAAACCATGGACTTAGCTGGTATAGCACATTTAGCTGCAATTAAGGGAAGAGTGCCATTTTTGCATTTTTTTGATGGTTTTAGAACAAGCCATGAAATTCAAAAAGTTGAAGTAATGGATTATGCACATTTTGATAGATTATTAGATAGAGAAGCTTTGCTTGAATTTAGAAATAATGCTTTAAATCCAGAAAATCCAAAAACACGCGGAACAGCACAAAATGATGATATTTATTTTCAAACTAGAGAAGTAAGCAATCGTTTTTATGATGCTTTACCTGATGTTGTTAATGAATATATGCAAGAAATTTCAAAAATTACAGGTAGAGAATACAAACCATTTACTTATTATGGTCACAAAGAGCCAGAGCGTGTGATTGTTGCTATGGGTTCTGTAACTCAAGCACTTGAAGAAGTGGTGGACTATCTTAATGCCAAGGGTGAAAAGGTAGGGATTTTAAAAGTTTATCTTTATCGCCCATTTAGTTTAAAATATTTCTTTGATGTTATGCCAAAATCAGTAAAAAAAATCGCGGTTTTAGATAGAACCAAAGAACCAGGAAGTCTTGGAGAACCACTTTATCTTGATGTAAAATCAGCTTTCTATGGAAGAGAAAATGCTCCTGTTATAGTGGGTGGAAGATACGGACTTTCTTCAAAGGATGTTGATCCTGCTCAAATGATAGCAGTATTTGAAAATCTTAAACTTGATAATCCAAAAGATGGCTTTACTGTAGGTATAGTTGATGATGTAACTCATACTTCACTGAGTACTGGAGAGAAAATTTCACTTGGAGATGAAAGTACGATCGAATGTTTATTTTACGGACTTGGTGCTGATGGAACTGTGGGCGCAAATAAAAACTCGATTAAAATCATCGGAGATAAAACGGATTTTTACGCTCAAGCTTATTTTGCTTATGATTCTAAAAAATCAGGGGGTTATACAAGAAGCCATTTAAGATTTTCTAAAAAACCTATCCGTTCAACTTATCTTGTTTCAACTCCGCATTTTATCGCTTGTTCGGTAGCGGCTTATTTGGAAATTTATGATGTTTTAGCAGGAATTCGCAAAGGAGGAACTTTCCTTTTAAATAGTATTTGGAATGCTGAAGAAACCATAAGACAACTTCCAGATGCAGTAAAGAAAACTTTAGCTGAAAAAGAAGTAAATTTTTATATCATCAATGCAACCAAACTAGCTCGTGATATAGGTTTGGGAAATCGTACAAATACCATTATGCAATCAGCCTTTTTCAAACTTGCAAAAATCATTCCTTATGAAGACGCACAAAAATACATGAAAGAGCTTGCGTATAAATCTTATAGTAAAAAAGGCGATGCTATTGTAGAAATGAATTACAAGGCTATTGATGTGGGTGCTGATGGACTTGTAAAAGTTGAAGTAGATCCAAATTGGAAAAATTTAGAGCTTAAAGAAAAAGAACAAACCAATGCCTATAAAGGTACTGAATTTGTTGAAAAAATCGTAAAACCTATGAATGCGGCTAAGGGTGATGATTTGCCTGTTTCAGCCTTTTTAGGTTATGAAGATGGAAGTTTTGAACACGGTACAACCGAATACGAAAAACGCGGTGTTGGGGTTATGGTACCAAGATGGATAGAGGCAAATTGTATTCAATGTAATCAATGTGCTTCAGTTTGTCCGCATGCTGTTATCAGGCCATTTTTGATTAATGATGAAGAAATGGCAAATGCACCTCGCGGTGTAAAAGATCATGCTTTAGAAGCTAAAGGAACCAAAGGAGAAAAATTAAGCTTTAAAATTCAAGTTTCTCCACTTGATTGTACAGGCTGTGAGCTTTGTGTTCATGAGTGTCCTACTAAAGAAAAATCTTTGGTTATGGTACCACTTCAAGAAGAGATGGATTTTGGTGAGCAAGAAAATGCGGATTATTTATTTAAAGAAATCACATACAAAGATGATATTTTAAATAAAGAAACTACAAAAGGAGCACAATTTGCCCAACCTTTATTTGAATTCCATGGAGCTTGTCCTGGATGTGGAGAAACTCCTTATATTACTTTAATTACAAGATTGTTCGGTGAAAGAATGATTGTGGCTAATGCGACAGGTTGTAGTTCTATTTATGGGGGTTCAGCTCCATCAACTCCTTATAGAAAAAGTGTGAAAAATGGACACGGTCCTGCTTGGGGAAATTCACTTTTTGAAGACAATGCTGAGTTTGGTTTGGGTATGAAAATTGCAACTGAAAATACAAGACACCGCATTGAATATATCATGAATGAAAGTATGCAAGAAGTTCCAAATGCTTTATCAGCCCTTTTTAAAGATTGGATTGCAAATAAAGACAATGGTGCTATGTCTGTGGAAATTAAAGATAAAATGATCCCTATTTTAGAGCAAAATAAAAATATCAAAGCTGTGCAAGATATATTAGAGCTTAAACAGTATTTAAGTAAAAAATCTCACTGGATTTTTGGTGGTGATGGTTGGGCTTATGATATAGGCTATGGCGGACTTGATCATGTTTTAGCAAGTGGAGAAAATGTAAATATTTTAGTGCTTGATACAGAAGTTTATTCTAATACAGGCGGTCAAAGTTCAAAATCTTCTAGAACAGGAGCTGTAGCACAGTTTGCAGCAGCAGGCAAACCTATACAGAAAAAAGATCTAGGTCAAATTGCTATGACTTATGGTTATATTTTTGTAGCACAAGTAAATTCAACGGCAAATTATACTCATCTTATCAAAGCTATCACTGCAGCTGAGGCCTACGATGGACCATCTTTGGTGATTTGTTATTCTCCTTGTATAGCTCATGGTATTAAAGGTGGGCTGGGTTACTCAGGAGAGCAAGGTGAGCTTGCTACAAAGTGTGGTTATTGGCCACTTTATACCTTTGATCCTCGTTTAGAAGAACAAGGAAAAAATCCTTTAACTCTAACAGGAAAAGAGCCTGATTGGGATCTATATGAGCAATTTTTAATGAATGAAGTGCGTTATAATTCACTTAAAAAAGCAAATCCTGAACACGCTGCTGAGCTTTTTGAACGCAATAAAAAAGACGCTCAACGTCGCTATAGACAGCTTAAGCGTATCGCTATGGCTGATTATAGCAATGAGGTTGAAAGCTGATAAAATATATTTTTAGTGCTACATTGTGTTTTAGCACTTTGTTTGCACAAGATAATTTTGAAGAGTATTTTAAACTTATAGATAAAGAAAATCGCATAAATTTTAATACTCTTCAAAACCCATTTGTGAATCCTACTTTTGAAAAATTAAGACATATTAAAATTACTGCAATTATGCTTGATAAAGTAAAAATTTATGATCGATGGTATAAAAAAGGTGATATGATTGATGATGCTATAATATATGAAATAAATACTAAAGAGATTAAATTCCAATATGATAATTTAGAAATTGCAATCCAAATAAATAAAAATGATAAGATTAATATTAATTAACATTCTTTTTTGCCATTATCTTTATGCTTTAGATTGTCAAAAGCGTCTTTTTGATATCAGTATTAATGAAAAATTAAGCATACAAGAAAGTCTTGATGAGCTTGCAAAATATTGTTCTTTTAGTATTATTGTTAAAGATAAAATTGCCAAAGAAAAATTAGAAACATTGCAAAACTCTGTCAATATTCATCAAATGAGTTTGGACGAAATTTTTAATTTTTTTATCAAAGAGCATGATCTTAGCTATGATTTTGATGGTAAAATTTTAAGAATTTCAGGCATTAATACGAAGATTTTCAAGATAAGTTATATCACTTCTATCAGAGAAGGACAAAGCATAACTAAAGCGTCTGTAGACGCTAAACCAAGGCAAAGTGAATATAGCGGTAGTTTTGATGACGCAGAAGACAATATGATTAAAAGTATGGAAAAATTTGATTTTTGGCAAAATATAGAAAAAGAGATTATTGTATTATTAAAAAATTCTCATGAAGATTATGAGGCTAAAACTCCCATTATAAATCCCAATGCAGGTCTTATTATAGTAACTGGAACAAATTCTCAGTTAAAAAGTGTGAAAAATTATTTGCAAAAACTAGAAAATCGTCTTAAAAAACAAGTTATTATCGATGTTAGCATACTTGCTGTGAGTTTAAATGAAAGCCATTCTAGTGGGATTAATTGGCAAAATTTTAATATAGGTTTAAATTCACAAGTAAATAATGAAAATTCTTTTATTCAGTTTCAAAATGGGCAAGGTTTTGTTAAGAATTTGGGTTTAAGGGCAAATTTAAATTTTGATTCTATTATTAACTTTCTTTCTCAAAATGGAAAAACTAGCGTGCTTTCTAATCCAAAGCTTATGGCTTTAAACAACCAACAAGCCATTATTTCTGTAGGCGATACTATAAATTATCAAGTCAAAGAAAGTTCTAAAGGTACTGAAAATGGGACTACTGTTAGTGAAAGTTATAATAATTATTCTATTTTTGTAGGCATTTTACTCAATATCTTGCCTGAAATTTCTGATGATGGAAAAATAATGCTTAGAATTAATCCAAGCTTAAGTGATTTTAAGTATCCAGAAGATAATAAACGACAAAAAGAGCCAAGAACTATTGCTCCTGATACTATACAAAAAAAGCTTTCTAGTGTTGTGCAAGTGGAGAATAATCAAACTTTAATTTTAGGTGGATTGATTTCTCACGATAAATCTAATGAGAAAAATTCTATCAATTTTCTATCAAAAATTCCAATTCTAGGTTCTTTGTTTGAAGGAGAAGTTTTAAATTCTAAAGCAACTGAAATTGTTTTTATTATCACTCCAAGTATAGTAGATAGTGTAAACGCTCCAAGTCTTAAAGATCTAGGATTTAAGCATTATGAGTAAAATTATTCCATTTAGAGAAGAAATTTTTCATCAAATCAATCAAATTTTAGAAAGCCAAAAAGCTTTTATTTTTTTATGGGGAAAAAGCGGTAGTGGTAAAAGTGTATTGTTGCAAAGATTGGCAAAAAAATATAATGTTGATTTTATTAATGAAAATTTTAAAGATCAGAGTTTCTTAAAAGAAAAAATTGAGTTTTTGATTTCACAAGGCCAGAGTTTAATTATTCTTGATGAAGTGGGAATGTATGATTATGCAATGCTAGAAAGCATCAGGATTTATAGTGATTCTATAAGTTTTGTTTTAAGTTCTCATAAAAAGTTGAATATACTTAAAAAAGAGCATTTTAAAAGTCGCTTAAGTGCTTGTTTTGAATTGAAAAATATTAGTCTTTTAGAGCTTGATGATTATATTAAATTGAAATTCGGAATGAATTTTTCAAATAAATGTCTTAAGTTTTTACAAAAAATTTCTCAAGGAAATTTAAGATATATTGATAAAACTTTAAAAAGTTTTTATGAGATAAATAGTTTTTTTGATAAAAATAAAAGTCAAGAGTATATTTTAAAGCTTAGTGCTTTAGAGAATGGCTTATTAAGGTAAGATATGCAAGAAAGAATTAAAGAGCTTGAGCTTAGGTATAAATACTTTTTACTTAAAAAATATTTAAAATATTTATTTTTAATTGTTTTAATCTTAGTGATAGCATTTTGTTTTTTTATGCTAATGCAAAAATATAATAAGCAAAAAAATATTTATTTGCAAGCTATTGAACATAAAAAACATTTAGAGCAAAAGATTCTTCAAGTGCAAATTTTACAAGAAAAAAATAAGATTTCTAGGGAAAAGTTATATAAAGAACTAGAAGAAGTTAAAGCGGTGCAGGAAAATACACATATTAGTAAGATAGAAATTGATTCTAAAATTTTAAATATTTCTGATTTAAAAAAATCTTTTTATCAAAATCCAAGCTATGAAAAGGCATTAAATTTAGCTAAGAAGTATTTTGATATTAAAGCTTATCAAAAGACAATATTTTGGGCTTTAAAAGCCAATGAACTTGACAAACAAAAACAAGATTCTTGGCTGATTTTTGCTCAGGCTAAAAGAGCTTTAGGCGAAGAAAAAGAAGCTCAAAGTGCTTTAGATGCTTATATAAATTATTATGGTTTAATGGAATTAGATGGAAAGTAGAATGGATAAAATTTTTCAAGCTTATATTGATAATGAAATAAGTCTTGATGAAATTTGCACTAAATTTAATATCACTTCTTGGGATTTTTTTAAAAAATTAGCAAATTTTTGTAATTTACATTTTGTTGATTTAGATGAAGATAATGATTTTATTTATGAAGGTATACCTTTTTCTTTACTTTTAAAATTTAAATTTCTGCTTATTAAAAACAATGACGGCTTTATGATTATTAGATCCAAACCTTGTTCTTTAGAGCTTTTAGAGCAAGTTAAGACTTTTATGATTTGTGAAAAAATCGACACTGCAATTGCCGATGAATTAAAGATAGCTAAAATTTTAAATCAAATTCGCATTCAAGAGGAGATTAAAAGATTAAGCATTAAGCTTAGACTTGAATGGCAAGAAAATCAAAAAAGAGATGATCAAAGTTGCATCAGTCAAATTTTTGATTTTTTATTACATGAAATTTTATCTTTTCATGCGAGCGATATTCATATAGAAGCAAGGAATGATGACGCTTTGATTAGGTTTAGGGTTGATGGAATTTTGCGTGAATTTGCTATTTTTGAGAAGGATGTTTATGAAGCTTTGGTTTTTCATGTCAAATTTTTAGCTTGTTTGAATTTAGCTGAATCAAGAAAAACACAAGATGGAAGTTTTGAATTAGATTTTGAAAATGAAAGATATGATTTTCGTGTTTCATGTTTGCCTTTGATTTATGGCGAAAGTGTTGTTATAAGAATTTTAAAACATGATAAAGAAATTTTGGATTTGTATAAACTAAATCTTGGAGATAAAAATTTAGAAATTTTAAAAAAGATTTTACATCGTCCCAATGGAATGATTTTATTAACCGGCCCTACAGGTAGTGGTAAAAGCACAACTTTATACGCGTGTTTAAACGAGTTGAAAAGTATTGAAAAAAAGATTATTTCCGCAGAAGATCCTATAGAGTATAAAATTCCTTTAGTGCAGCAAATTTTGCTCAATTCAAAAGTTGGAGTCGAGTTTAATAGTGTTTTAAGAGCAATTTTAAGGCAAGATCCTGATATTATCATGATAGGAGAAATTCGCGATGAAGAAAGTTTAGATATTGCACTTAAAGCTTCTTTAACAGGTCATTTGCTTTTAAGCACCTTGCATACTAATGATGCTCTTAGTACCATTGATAGGCTTTTGGATATGCAAGCAAAAAGTTACTTGATAGCATCGGCTTTGAGTCTTGTTATAGCACAGCGTTTGGTTAGAAAACTTTGTCCTTGGTGTAAGCAAAAAAGCAAAAAACATTATATTGAATTTGAAGGTGATTTTTTTGAACCAAAAGGATGTGAGCGTTGTCATCATAGTGGATTTTTTGGCAGAGAATTAATCGCTGAGTGCTTAGAGATCAATGAAGATTTAGCTTGTGCAATTAGGGAAAATCAAGATAAAACGATTTTAATGGAGCTTGCAAAAAAATATGGTTTTCAAACTATGTTTGAACAAGGTTTAAAAAAAGCCAAAGAAGGTCTTACAAGTATAGATGAGCTTTTAAGGGTTGTAAGATGAAATTTTATGAAGTAGAATTTCTTAAAAACAATCAAAATTATACAAAAACTATAAAAGCTGAAAATTTAAATATAGCACAAGCAAAAGCCTTATCAAAGAATTGGAAAATCATTGATATAAAAGAAATTCAAAAATCTAATTTTCAGAGATTAAAGGAAGAAAATTTCATACTCTTTTTTAAAGAGCTGGCTTTGTTGTGTGAAGTTGGATTAAGTGTTCAAGAAGCGATTAGAGAATTATATCTTATGCATTCTTGCAAGATTATGAAAAAAATATTAGACAATTTAATTTTAGCCCAAAATTTAAATCAAGCTTTTGAAAATGCTAATTTTGGATTAAATCGTGCGGAGCTAGCTTTGATTAAAACGGCTGAAAAGACAGGAAAAATCAGTGAAGTGTTTAGTCAAATTTCTAAACTTCGAGAAAAAAGCTTAGAGACTCAAAAACAATTAAAAAAGGCTTTTAGATATCCTACTTTGGTTTTTTTAAGTATTATCGGAGCATTTTTGTTTTTAATGCTTTTTGTAGTGCCTAATTTTAAAGATTTATTTGAAAATTTAGGCGCGAGTTTACCTTTTATCACGCATGTAATGTTAGAAATTTATAATTTTTTAGATGACTATGGAATTTTTTGCATATTTTTGTTTGTTATTTTTATTGTTATGCTTATTTTAGCTTATAAAAATTTTCATTCTTTTGCTTTTTCTTGCGATTTTTTATTTTTAAAAATACCTTTGATTTCTCGTTTGATTATTTATAATCAAAATTATTATTTTTTTATGGCTTTTTCTTTACTTTTAAAAAATGGAATTTCAATATCTAAAGCTTTTGATTTAGATATTATAGGGCTTGAAAATAAATTTTTAATTTTTCAGTATAAAAAACTTTTTAGTTTTATAGATTCTGGTCTTGAGTTAAGTCAGGTTTTTAAAAAGATTGATATTTTTGATTCTTTGGTATTTTCTATGCTTAGTGTTGCGATGAAAAGTGGAAGACTTGAAGTATTAAGTGAAGAAATTGCCAAATATTATCAACAAAAAAGCGAAAATTTGATGGATAGATTTTTGGTTTTTTTAGAACCAATGATGACTTTATTTGTAGCGCTTTTAGTTTTGTTTTTGGCTTTAGGTATATTCTTACCTATGTGGGAGCTTAGCTCAGGGGTCAATTTTAACTAAAATAATCCCAAGCTACTTTAATGATAGTAGCTCCTACAACGATTAAAAATAAAGTTTTTATAAACTTTCCATTAGTTTTTAATACAAGTTTTGAGCCTAAATAAGCTCCTAAAACTTGTCCTACACCCATAAGCAAACCTACAGCCCATAAAAGTTCGTATTGCCATAAAAATATAGCAAGAGCAATGATATTACTAGTGAAATTTAAAATTTTAGTATTAATGCTTGCTTTTCTCATATTAAAACCTAGTAGCATTACACAAGCAAAAATCCAAAATGAACCCGTTCCAGGCCCTAAAAATCCATCATAAAATCCTAAAGTTAAGCCACAAATTAAATGAAAAATTTTGATATTTTTTATTTTAGGTTCGCTTTCGTGTTTGCCTAAGTTAGGACGCAAGGCTGTATATAAGAAAGTAAGAGTTAAAAAGATTAAGATAATAAGCTTTAATTGCTCATCTTTTACAAAAAGAACGCTATAACTTCCTATAGCTGCTCCTAAGGCTGTAAAAAAAACACCCCAAGCAAGATGAGGTAGAGTGGTGGATTTAAAATAAGTTAAAGTAGCCGTAAAAGAACCAAAGACGCTTTGGAGTTTGTTTGTTGCTAAGGATAAATGCGCAGGAATTCCACAGGCTATGAGTGCTGGTAGAGTAATAAGCCCTCCTCCACCTACAATAGAATCTATAAAACCAGCAAAAAGAGCTACAAAAAAAAGTATGAAATAATAAATTGTATCTAAGTGCTCAAAGCCCATTTTTCACTCCTTAAATTTGTCAATTTCCTTACTTTGCCCTAAACGATAGAGTGCAAAGTCATATTTTATGGGATCATTTGCATCTAATTTTTTTAAATTTTGCGTGAGTTCTAAAACACTTTTATAATCATATATTTTACGCTTTAGAAGTCCTAAAGTCAAGGAAATTTTATGTGTATGTGTATCAAGTGGAATTAAAAGATCTTTGGTGTGAATTTTGGTAAAAAGTCCAAGATCAAGTTCATCTTTTCTAACCATCCATCTTAGATACATATTATAGCGTTTAAGAGGTGAAGTAGGGGTGTTTTGCCAAATTTTTCCAAAGAAAAAATCATACCCATAACTTGAATATGAATTTAAGGTTTTGATTTTTTGCATAAAAGCTAAGATGGCATCTGTGGTATTTTCTCTTTTTTGATAGGCTTGATAAAAAAGTTCGTAGAGTGAAATTTCATTTTTAAGTCTTGAAAGAGTGATAAAAATTTCTTGTATATCTTTCTCATTTTGGAAGCGGTATTTTAAATTTTTAAGTTCTTTTTTTATTTGTTTTTCTTGAAGGTTTAATAAAGAAAAATCAAGTTTTTTTAGAAAATTTAATATATTTTTAGCATTTCCATAGGCAAATAAAGCACAAATTAAGGCAATAAATTCATCATTGTGAATTTTAGCAATTTGCAAAGGATCTGGAGTTTCAAAAAGGGAATGATTGGTATTTTTTTGATTGGCTAAAAAATCAAGCTTAGCTTTAAGATGGATAAAATTTTTCACTTGATATTGCTAGAGCTTAAGATTTAAGCCCTAGTAAGGTATCAAGCATTTGATCTACAGTTGAGACGATTTTTGCTGCAGCACCGTAACTTGATTGGTATTGTATAAGAGCGGCTAATTCTTCATTTGTATTTACACCACTTTTAGATTGGTATTCGCTATAAACAGAATTATAAAGAGTTTCATTGCTTGAATTTACAACATTGTTATTTTCACCATCTGAGGCTATTTTACCTGTAAGTTTGCGGTAATATTCTTCCATGGTAAGATTATCAATAGTGCCATCTTCATTATAAAAATTAACTTTATCATATTGAAGTTGGATGATTTTATTTGCCATGTCATTGCCACTATCAACCCCATTTGAGCTTGCTCTTACTGTGCTTGGATCATTTAAGATAGAATCTTTTACTTTCATATCACTTGCATCAGTTCCGCTGAAAAAACCACCTATACTAAACGCACCTGCGAAATTTGTGCCTTTATCTTCAATGGCTACCTTAAAGCCTGATTTTGCATTGATTTGGAATAAACCGTCTCCAGTTTTTGCATCGTAGCTAAAACTTGCATTGATATGATCATCAACATCATTATTTGCATTGTGATCGTTATTATCATCTGTATTAGCATTGATTTGACGCATGATATCATTCATGGTTGTATTTACATCTATGGTGATGGTTTTGGTGAGTTTTTTATCGCCTTTATCATCATAAATGACTATATCAAAACTTCCTGGTTGTATGGTTCTGTCGTAATTGACTAAAGGAATATCTCCCTTAAGTCCAGATAGATAATCAGAAGTAACAGAACTTTTCGCAGAACTTGCATAAAGATTGTTAGTTTCATTGATCATGGTCTTAGCAAAAGTATCTAAAGAATCCATATAACCTTGGATAATTCCATCTTCATATTTTCCTTCGCTTTTGCTATAGTTTCTACCGCGTAAGTCAAGTTGAGCACCAAGCTGTCCACCGTTAATCTTTGCAGTAAGATCGCGAACTTTTTCATCAGGAGTTTCATAATAAATGCTATAAGATTTATTTTTATCATCATAATCAAGCTTTAAAGGATGAAAATTTATCCCGTCTACTATACTAAAACCTTCTATGCTTAGATTGTATTGATGTCCTGGATCAGTGATGGTTGTATCAAGGCGATTGTCTTGATTGATTTCATTTTTGCTTGCAACTGCACTAACTAGCTTTGAAAGAGTAAGCTCAAGTTCATCTCTTCTATCCCTAAGCTCATTTGCGTGTTCTGTTGGTAAGGCTTCTTGTCCATAAATTTGTTTATTTATAGTGGCAATTTCTTCACCGATTCTATTAATCTCATCAACCGTATTTTTAATATCATCATTTACTTTTTTTTGGATTTTATCCAAGGTTGCAAAAGTGTTATTAACGCTTTCTGTTAAGGTTTGAGAAGCTTTTACAAGGGCTATTTTTGTGGCATTTTCATTGGGGTTAGATGCAAAATCATTCCAAGCTTTGTTATAATTTTCTAAATCTTTCAAAATTCCAGTATTTTGTAAGTCTGGAAAACGCTGAGCGATTTCTTGTAAGGTTGAAGCCATGTATTTAGTGTATTCTAGTTGATTTGATGCACCTTTTAATTTATAGTAAGAATACTCATCATGCAAACGCACTATACTTTCTATAGCAGTTCCTGTGCCTACTTGAACTCCACCTGTGGTAATATACCCATTTGTAGTTTGCACTACTCTTTGGCGTGTATAAAAAGTTGCATTAGCATTTGAGATATTATTTCCAGTTGTTGCGATTTGAACTTCGCTTGCCTTTAAGCCTGTAACACCTGTGTATAATGTTCCAAAAATACCCATTATAAATCCTTATACATTGATCTTGAAAATTGACTCTGGATTTGTCTTTTTATCTCCATAAGCATTATTTGTTCCATCATTGATATCAAACATTTTATTTACTAAGCCATCAAGAAAATCTTTGACAATAAGAACAAATTTAGCATACTCTTTGTTTTTACTATGAAGGTTTTGAAGATTTCTTTTAAGTAGATCTAGTTTTTGTTTATCTTCATTATCTAAGAGTTCACTAAGCCCTTTTGTAGAGCTATTATTTAGCTCAACCAAGGCAACATCAAGTTGTTTTTTAGCTGTAATAAATTCGGCGATAAGTTTGTTTTTTTCTTCTACACTTGGCGTTACACTCTCATGTTTAGCCACTTTGATATTTTCTATATCTTCTTCGGTTAAAGTAATAAGTTTCGCTAAGATAGCATTTACTTCATCAAGTCTTTGTTTAAGCATATTTTCTCCTTTTCTATCTCAAAAAAAGGAGAATGAAAGTTTTAGATTAAAGAGTCAGCAATCGCAGCAGCTGTAGCTTTTGTATCGATTTTATAAGTACCGTTTTTAATCTGCTCTGCGATTTTACTCGCTTTATCATTTTCCGTTTTTTGAGTATCGTTTGTTTTAGTTTCTTTATCTATTCTATTTGTATTTAATGCGGTATTTACCACATAACTTTGTTGTATAGGATTGATCATTTCTGCCTCCTTGATCTTAGTTATAATCCTCTACAAACCATATCGACCCAAATTTAAAAAACTTAACCCCTTTCTTTTAAAAAATCGTATAATAATTTTGAAAAACCCATACCTCCACTTAAAGCTTTACTCATAGTATCGTTATACATGGAAGAGTATATTTCATCGCTGGCATCTTTTCCAAAGAGTGAATTTTGACTTTTTAAAGATACGTCTAAAACTTGCTTTAAAAAAAATGCTTCAAAAGCATCCGTTTGTTCTTTTAAGGCTTCATCTTCTTTGCTCTTTGTAACTATATCATTGTCATTTATTTTGATGCTTGATTCTAAACTTCTTGGTTTGGCTGCACGATCAAGTAAAGCACTATTCATACTATAAGTATTTAAAAAATTATCCACTTTCATTAGATGATCTCCAAATCCGCGTTAATTGCACCTGCGCGCTTTAAATTTTCCATAATAGCGATAATGTCATTTGGGGTTGCTCCAAGTTTGTTAAGCATTCTAGCTATATTTGCAACTGTGCTTTTTGCATTGTTGATTCTTAAGGTATTTGAACTTGGATCTACAAAACCACCATCTTTCATATCGATTTCATTTTGATTAGCTACTGCGTTATTGTTTGGATCTATTTTTATGGTGATATCTTTATGAGTGATTAAAACAGGTTCTACCTCTACATCAACTCCGGCAATCACTGTTCCTGTTCTTTCATCGATGATAACTTTGCTTTGTGGTTTATAGGCTATATCTTGTTCTAAAACTCTTGCCATAAAATCAACATTTGAAAGATCTTCAGGTTTTTTGAGTTTTACTGTGCGAGAGTCGATGGCTTTAGCCACTTCTTCGCCAAAAACGGTATTTAAAACTCTTTCTATATCATTTGCGGTTTTAAAATCTGCTACTTTTAAGCTTAAGGTTAGATCATTATTTTGGCTAAAATTTTGTGGAATTTCTCTTTCTACATTAGCTCCGCCCATTACGGTTGCAGCAGTTGAGTGAGAACCTGCTCCTCCTGGTCTAGGTGTTAAACCTCCTGTTGAGATAGAGCCTTGTGCTATAGCATAAATTTCACCATCAATCCCACGAAGTGCAGTCAGTAAAAGTGTTCCGCCTTGTAAAGATTTTGCATCACCCATAGATGAAACGGTAATATCAAGTTTATCTCCGCTTTTTGCAAAGGCTGGAAGTTTGGCTGTAACCATAACAGCTGCGGTATTTTTTGATTTGATATCGTTAGGATCTACTTTGATATTCATACCTTGCAAAAGGTTTGAGATGGATTGTAGTGTAAATTTAGAGCTTGTTCCATCGCCGCTTCCATTAAGCCCTACAACAAGTCCATAACCTATAAGTTGGTTATCTCTTACACCTACAGTGTTTGCTACATCCTTGATTTGTACTGCAAAAATGCTTGTCATAAAGAGTAAAAATATCGTTAAAACTCTCATGGATTCTTCCTTTAATCTATTGTTGATGATAGATCAAGCAAGAAGTGTTCCAAGTAAGTTAAGAAGCGTAAAAGCTTAAGCTAGTTGATCCAAATTTCTTTTCTTTGACTTTTTGAAAATTTTGGATTTTTTCGGGAGTTTTTATGGTTGAGTGGTGTTCAAAAATGATTAAATTTAAAGCCTTTAAATCTAAATTTTCTAAAAAATGATAAATTTTTTCATAAATATCGCTAAAACCTTCCCTAATATCAAAAGGTGGATCAAGATATAAGATGATTTTATTTTTTGAATTTTCTATGAGTTTGGGTAAAATTTCAAAAGTATTTGCATGGATAACTTCTAAATTTGGATCTATATTTTTAGCATTTTCTAAAGCAATTTTATAGGCTTTTACATCAAGTTCTATAGCATAAGCTTTTAAAGCATAATTACTTAGCGCTTCAGCCGCCATTAAAGCACTTCCACCAAAGGCTTCAATGAAAATTTTATCTCTTAAATCTTCCCTTATTACATTAAAAACACAACTTTTTACTATGCTTTTAGTACTTCTTGTTGTTGTAAGACTAGGTAAAAGTAGTTTTTTCCCTTTGTATTTACCACTTTCTATATTTGTATAAAGCTTTGTTTCTTTGACTTTTTTTATTTTTTCTTTAGGGGAACTAATTTCTTGTTTTTGAAGAAATTTTTTTCTTTTTTCATTGTGATTAAAAAAGTCTTTAACGCTTATAAATTCATCATTCATCATTAAGTGCTTTTACGAGTTTGTTTTTAAGATCTTTTATGGCAAGATCGATTTTATTTTCATAATCTTTTTTAAATTCCAAAGCAATAGCGTCAATTTTTTCTTCAAGCAGTCTTTTTTGTTCAAGTGCAAGTTGTAAAGCTGCTGCTTTTAAAGCATTGTCAAATTCATTTAAAGACTCAAACAAGGCTTCTTTGCTAAATGGCACGCTTAAAAATGGAGAGTTCTTAGAGATGATAAATAAGGGTTTTGCGGTGTGAATTTTTTCATCGCTAATGATAAAATCACAATCTTTTTTCATTACCAAATGATCTTTTAAAAAAAGTTCTAAAGTTTTTTCTATGATGAGGTCTTTACATTCTAAAGAGATTTTCATATCAAACTAACCTTTAAAGTGTGATTTTTTAATGATGGAGCTTGTATACCTTGGATAAGGGCTAAAAACTCAAAACGACTTAAAATATAAAAGTCTTCAAATTCTCTCCCACTTGTTTGCATAAGTTTTTTAGCACAAGTATCAAAAAGATAAAAATCCTTTTCTTCTTTTACTACCATAAAATCAGCCCCGCTATCATAAGCGTCCAAAACAATATCTGCAGCCATTTTATAGCTTAGTGTGGGATTTAAATTCAGTAAAGTAAAGCCATTATTTTTTGTACTGTTTTCATAGGAAATAAATTTAGCCTCAAGTTTGGATTTTAAAGTATCACAAGCATTAAAACCATAAAAAGCTATATTGAAATCTTTAAAATTATGTTTAATTTCTTTAAGTTCTTTGATCTCATTATCAAAAGCATTGGTTTTAGGTAAATCAAAGTGTAAAATATTTTTATCAAAAAGCCCTAAATTTAAAATTTCATTCTGTAGGTTTTTGATCGTTGTTTCTAAAATTTCATTTTTGCTTTCAAGATGATAAAAAATACCCTTTTCTTTATCTGCTAGAGTTTTTAAAATTTCTATCTTTTTTTTAGGATATTTTTCTATCATTTTTGAAGCCAAATAAAACACTCCATCACCCATATATTCAGGAAGATAGTCTAAAATTTCACTTGCATAATATAAATAATCATATTTTGCATAAAGCTTTTTATCCTCTTCATCCCCAAATTTTTCAAGATATTTGTATTTGTCTAAAAAATCATTTTTATCGATGATAAGATCTTTAATGGCTCTTTTTGTGCTTAAAGGCTCGATGCAAAGATTAAAATCAAATTCTTTTGCTATTTTTTCTAAAGGTGTAAAAAGTGGTATGATTTGCTTATTTACAACTATGTAAGTATCTTCATCTTTATCAAAATCAAAATACATATCATCATCTTGAACTTGCAAAAGCAAATCATAAAAGCTTGCAAAATTTTCATAATTATCATAAATATAAGGTTTATAATAAGCCTCATAATCCTTGGTTTTATCAAATCTAAAAATTCTTAATTCTAATTTTTTCATGGTTTTTCCTTAAATATTTCTATATTATATAAAATTTTTCTAAAATTCACTAGAATTTAAAAGGAAGTTTTATAAAATCACGCATTATGAATAAAGAAGATTTTATTATCAAAGCTTTTTTAAATGAAAAAAATGGCGATGATGGAGCTATTATCGATGATTGGTGTTTTAGCAAGGATTTGTTTTTTGAAAATGTGCATTTTAAAAGAGAGTGGCTTAGCTTAGAGCAAATCGCTACAAAAGCAATGCTTGTCAATATCTCAGATGCTATTGCGATGAATGCTGTACCAAAATACGCACTTTTAGGACTTGCCCTACCAAAAAATTTAAGCGAAAATGAGATCAAAGCCTTGCAAAAAGGTTTTTTAAAAACAGCTAGGAAATTTAATATAAAAATCATAGGCGGTGATACTATAAGCAATGATAAAATAGACATTAGTCTTACTATCATTTCAAAGATTAACGATAAAGCTGTTTTTAGAAAAGGTTTAAAAAAGGGGCATTTACTTGCTTATACGGGAAAATTAGGACGAAGTTTAAAAGGGCTTGAAATTTTACAAAATGGGGGCACTTTAAAACCAAACCATGTATTTATAAAGCCAAAATTAAGAGCTAGTTTTTTTTATGAAATCGCACCTTTAATTTCTTGTGCTACGGATATTTCAGATGGTTTAAGCAAGGATTTATCAAGACTTTTAGCCTTAAATAAATGCGGTATTTCTTGGTTTAAAAAACTTGATGATTATACGCTTTATAGCGGAGAAGAATATGAAATTTTGTTTGCTTTTGATGAAAAAGAGCGTCAAAATATAAAAACAATAGCCAAAAAACACGGCGTGAAATTAAATATCTTTGGAAAAGCAGTGAAAGGAAAATATGAATTTAGAGGAAGAGAACACCATTTTTAAGCCTTTGTATAGTTTAAAACACAGTCCTATTAATGCGTATTTTAGTAAAAATAGCGATGATTTTGTAGTGCGTGAAAGGCCTTTGTATGAATTTAGCGGTAAGGGTGAACATCTTATTTTGCATATCAATAAAAAAGATTTAACCACAAATGAAGCTTTAAAAATTTTAAGCGAAACAAGCGGGGTTAAAATAAGAGATTTTGGTTATGCAGGGCTTAAAGATAAGCAAGGATCAACCTTTCAATACCTTTCTATGCCTAAAAAATTTGAGAGTTTTTTGTCAAATTTTTCTCATCCTAAACTTAAAATTTTAGAAATTTTTACCCATGAAAACAAGCTAAGAATAGGGCATTTAAAAGGAAATACTTTTTTCATGCGCTTAAAAAAAGTTTTACCAAGCGATGCTTTAAAACTAGAACAAGCTTTGATGAATTTGGATAAGCAAGGTTTTACGAATTATTTTGGTTATCAGCGTTTTGGAAAATTTGGGGATAATTATAAAGAAGGGCTTGAAATTTTGCGTGGCAAAAAAATGAAAAATGTAAAAATGAAAGAGTTTTTAATTTCAGCTTTTCAAAGTGAGCTTTTTAATCGCTATTTGAGTAAAAGAGTGGAGTTATCACATTTTGCAAATGATTTTAGCGAAAAAGAATTGATCCAAATTTATAAAATTTCCAAAGAAGAAGCCAAGGAACTTAAAAAACAAGAGCAATTTTTTAAACTTTTAAAAGGCGAGGTTTTAGGGCATTATCCTTTTGGAAAGTGTTTTTTATGCGAGGATTTAAGTGCTGAGCTTGGGCGTTTTAAGGCAAGAGATATAAGCGCCATGGGGCTTTTAATCGGTGCTAAGGCTTATGAAACAGGAGAAGGTTTGGCCTTAAATTTAGAAAATGAAATTTTTAAAGATACTTTGGAGTTTAAGGCTAAAATGCAAGGTTCAAGACGCTTTATGTGGGGATATTTAGAAGAGTTAAAATGGCGTTATGATGAAGAAAAAGCTCATTTTTGTATAGAGTTTTTTTTGCAAAAAGGTTCTTATGCCACTGTGGTTTTAGAAGAAATTTTGCATAAAAATTTGTTTGAATGAGTGTAAATATATTTAATATATATTTTATTTTTTCCTCTTATACTCTCTCTTCAACCTAGACACATCTTTAAAATAAAATTTGATATACCCACCCCCATACCAATTTTTATTAGCTTTAATAAAAGCTTCACCTAGTTT